>JAURNF010000215.1 GCA_030830285.1 Candidatus Kapaibacterium sp. | reverse complement strand
GCCTTCTGGGGTCCACTTGCCTGGTCGATTGTGTTTGGACTCGGATTCTCTACGTTCCTCACGCTGGTTGTTGTACCGTGCATGTACTACATCTATGCCGTTGGCGAAGTAAAGCGCAATCGACGCGCCGTACGTCGTGCAGTGATGAATGCACGTGAGCTAGCAGCCGAGGGTGGCACGACGCATCACTAAGCGCGCTACGTTGGTTGAATACACACGGGGGCGTGGCAACTGAAGTTGCCACGCCCCCGTTTCCATTAGCGTGCTAGTCAAGCGAGTGAAAACCTATCGCTTCTTGAATGCTAGGGAAGCACTGTTCAGACAATAGCGCAATCCGGTGGGCCGTGGTCCATCCTCGAACACGTGTCCGAGGTGGGCATCGCATCGAGCGCATGTTACTTCAGTGCGAACCTCCATCAACGAACGATCCTCATGGAGTGCGACGTTCGTCTTCGCTACCGGATCAAAGAACGACGGCCAGCCTGTTCCTGATTCATACTTGGTGTCACTCGAAAAGAGCTCGGTTCCGCAGCACCGACACAGGTAGATGCCGTTCTCGTGGTTATCCCAGTACTTGCCTGTAAAGGCACGCTCCGTGCCCTTTTTCCGCGCAATGCGAAACTCTTCTGATGAGAGTTCGTTCCGCCACTCGTCATCTGACTTTACGATCTTGCTCATAGGTATCGCCTTCTTGGTGGACGTTGAGTAAATCATCACAGTCTTCGATGATGATTCTTGTGATCCAGCGTGATGCTGAGTGGGGGAGCAGGTCATTACCAAGCTCGCAATCAACAGCAATGGAAATCGGGTGATCATGGAATCAGGATTGTTGGTGTGACAGCCGCCTCTGGTTCATTGTCGGAGTACCGAACATGATGCAGAAAGAGGCCCGACGGTGGAGCCGTCTTTACCGCGGGTAACGTCGAGCTCGACCGCAAAAGTTCACGTACCTGGTCAGGCTTCATGGCACCTCGGCCAACCTCTGCAATGATGCCTACCATTTGACGAACCATCTTCCAGAGAAAGTGTGATCCTTGGATGTTGATGACCAACATCGGACCAACTTCAATCATGCGACATTTCTGGAGCTCAACGGTGGTTGATTTCTCATCGGGGTCGTCACGAGTGAACGAACGGAAATCATGGAACCCCTCAAACACAGCGCATGCAGCATGCATAGCCTGCACATCCAGCTGGTCCTTAATCCACCACACGTATCGCTTGCCGAACGCTGTTCGTCGGCGACAAATCTGGTAGATGTATGAGCGGCTCACGGCATGGTGACGAGCGTGAAAACGAGGCGGTGCCTTGTCGATATCGAGGATGTTGACGTCAGCAGGGAGGATGTCGTTGAGCTTCATCCGCATGATATGCGGTGCTAGCATCGTCGAAGCTTCGAGATGCGCAACCTGATGGAGTGCATGAACACCAGCGTCGGTACGTCCAGAGCCCATAAATTCGAAACCACGAGTGCCCAGCACAGTTGCGAGCGCACCAATGAGCTCTCCCTGTACTGTCCGTGCATTCTTTTGCACCTGCCAACCGGAATAGCGTGTACCTTCGTACTCAAGTGTAAATCGGAATCGTGCCATGAAGCAAGTTACGGATATCGATCTCGGCAGGACAGCATTGTGTGTTGCCTTGGATGCCTATCTCGTGCGACACCCAGAAGAACATCTCACGATCGGTCAACTTCGTGACTTCGTCGAGCGGGAGGTAGGGTGTTTTGAACGGTCCACAATCGAGGGCCACATCACAGGTTCAGCGTGGGTGGTCGACGAGCATCGTACATCGACGCTGTTGACACACCATCGGAAGCTTAATCGTTGGCTTCAACTTGGTGGACATGCCGATGGCAATGTGCACGTGTGGGAAGTTGCGCTTCGTGAAGCACAAGAAGAGTCGGGCATAGATGAATGCATGCTGTTGTCGAACGAGATCTTCGACATCGACATTCATGTGATTCCTGCTCGTGGTGAAGATCCGGAACATCTTCACTACGATGTGCGTTACTGCGTGCAAGCTGCACATACCAACTACGCGGTCAGTCATGAGTCCCATGATCTTGCTTGGGTGCCGCTTGACGAACTTGAACGTTACACAACCGAGGAATCCATGCTTCGCATGGCACGTAAATGGAACTCATTGAACAACGCATTTTGATCGCTGCGCCGATCGAACAGGTCTTTCACTTTCATGACGACACACGCAATCTTCTGCGGATTACTCCACCGTCGATTAAGGTCGCAATCGAGACGATGGGGGAGCCTGGTCTTGGGTACGAGGTCGTGTTGAAGGTGCGTCAGTTCGGCATCTTCACGATGCGATGGAAGGTGAAGATCACCGAATACACATCACCAACGCTCATGAGCGACGAGCAAGTATCTGGTCCGTTTGCGTATTGGAAGCAAACACGTCGCCTGCGGAATGTCGAGGGTGGGACGGAGCTCACGGATATCGTGGAGTATCAACCACCATTCGGGATCCTTGGTCGGATTGCGAATGCACTCGTGATTCGCAATCAGGTGCAGCAGATGTTTACCTACCGACAAGCTGCGACGAAGCGGATCCTCGAGTCAGCGTGACTCTTCCATAAGCACGCGAGCACGCGTTGATGCAACCAATGTCGATAGCGCACTGGAATCCTTTGTCATACATGCCCTCGAGATCATTTCCTCGATCACCGGTTCGATGCGAAGAAGCGTGGCTGAACGCGGCAGTGTTCGAGATTGGAGAGCTGTTGCAAGAAATCCCCTCAGGAGGGAATCACGCATAAACAACGTATCGCTCTGCGCGCGTGCAAGGTCAGCAGGGAAGCCAGCATCACTGATGCGCTCGCAAAACGCCCGTGCGTGGTCATACTGCGTGAGAAATCGAATCAGGGCAATACTCAGGTCGCGATGTTGCGACGTTCGCGTTACAGCAAGTACGTCTGCGTTGAGGATCGATGGCATGACGGTTGTGTGGAGCGTAACTCCTCGTTGTCGTGCCATATCAACAATCCAGGGTCCGGTAAACACACCTGATACGTTGCCTCGCAGGAGCATTTCGTCGAGCTGACGTGATCTGTCGAGGACGAGGTTCGGCGCATCTCTATGAAGGCGGAGAAACGCAGTGACTAGGCCACTGTTGAGATCTGCAGATACTGGTTGTCTGGTGTATAGTGTGCTCCCACGTTCCCACAGCGCTGGCAGAATACGCTTGATCACATTATGCGCATCACTTACAGCACAAGCGCCTATGGTTGGGGCAGGGTTAGGACCGACAAGTGCTCGGACGTTGACAAGCCAGCGCGCTGCGTTTCCATCTGTTGCAATGTCTGCCGGCAGTGAGTCAAACACGCCCCCTGCATCGAAGTCGGCAAACCAATCTAGTCCGAGATGAACGACGTCGGGTTGTGTGCCAGCATTGAATGCCAGCTGGAGTTTCGACGTGCCATCGGTCCATGTGAGTTCCGTGAGTTCGACATCTACACCAGGGTGTTCAGACTCGAATACACTGATGAGAGAGTCGAGTACCCTGCGTTGTGCAGGTTCCGACCAGAAGTGCCACATCCGAATATGGGTTGTCGTGTCTGCATCTGCACATCCGTGGAGGAGTGCTCCAGAGATCACGAGTGCAGCATACAACCAATGCTTCATCGCTGTGGCGTTGATGGCTGGGCGGTGGTAGGAGCGGCAGGGCGTGGGAGCGTAGCTACTGGACGCTCGGTATATGGCTTAGCGAACGGACCCTTGCGCTGTGGCATGGAGTCCGCCGGTGTCGTTCTTGATGGAGTGAGACCAGGCTTGCGTGTCCACGTAGTATCACGTTGCACGTCTGCTGGCCACTGTTTGAGGAAGAACAAGTCGAGCAGCTTGCGTGCGATTGGTGCAGCAAATGCAGCGCCGTATCCAGCCCCTTCACCCGTTACGACCATCGCAATTTTTGGGTCGTTCATCGGAGCGAAACAAATGAACCACGACTGTGGCGGCTGTCCCTTGCGCACATCTGCAGTACCCGTCTTACCACACACGTCATATCCTGGCAAGTCGACGAGACGCGCGGTACCGCTTGTGACCACAGCTCGCATAGCTTCCTTGATCACGCCGAAGTACTCTTTCTTAATCGGGATGTCGCGGGATTCGTATGAAACCTTGATGCGCTTGTTGAGTGTCTTCGAATAAATCTCACGCACAGCGTGTGGCTGATTCCAGAGTCCGTTCATGGAAATGGCTGCGGTATATGCTGCCAATTGCATTGGCGTAACCTCGACTTCGCCCTGGCCAATGCCCCAGTTCATCAGCACGTAGTTCGTCCAATTGCCCTTGCCCACGTGTTTGTCCATGAACTCACGTGAAGGCAACAGACCACGCTTCTCTTCGCCGATATCGATTCCAGTTTTCTGTCCGAACCCGAACAGGGAGCCGTAGTAATAGAACTTATCTAAACCAACCTTCACGCCGAGTTGGTAGAAGAAGCTGTTGCACGACACGGCGATAGCAGTCTTGTAATCAATCATTCCATGCACGCCGCCGTGGCATGTGGCAAAGCGATTGCCATACTGATATCCACCAACGCAGGGGAGCCTCGTTGATGGTGTGATGATGCCTTCCTGCATTGCCATCAGTGCCATCAGGGGCTTCCATGTCGATCCTGGGTGGTACTGACCTGTGGTTGCGCGATTCAGGAGCGGAATGCCAGGAGCATCTCGTACAACGTTGTAGTAGGTACGACCGGTGCGACCAGAAAAACTGCGAGGATCGTAATCTGGCTTGGAGACAAAGGCTAGGATCTCACCATTCCGTGGATCAACGGCCACAATCGAACCGCGAGATGTTCCCATGAGCTTCTCGGCGAGCTCTTGAAGATCAGTGTCGATACCCAGGTATAGGTCATCACCCTCGAGACCTGCGACGTCGGACTTCCCGTCGTTAAAGCTTGCAACGCGCTGACCGTTCTTGTTTACGGCAACGTACTGCAGACCCTTGATGCCACGAACATTACGCTCATATGCGCGCTCCAGACCAGTCTGTCCGGTAAGATCACCTGGGGCATAGGCATCGCCGAGCTGCTTGAGCTGTGCCTCTGCAACTTCACGCGTGTATCCCAGCAAGTGTGCCGCGTTACCATCAAACGCATACTGTCGCTTCGGGTCGACAATCAAATCCACGCCAGGAAGCGAATCACGTTGTTCCTCGACAGCACTGATGACATCGAAGTCGACATCACGTCCGTAGAACAGCTTTGCAGCAGCGAACTTGTTGAACTTCGCAGCCTTTGCAACGTCCTGCCAAATGAGCGAATCAGCAACTCCGAGAATTCGCGATAGTCTCCGACACGACTCGTCAGTGAACTCGTATGGCGTAACCGTGATCGAAAAGCCAGGAGCATTCTGGACGATCGCTCGACCATTTCGGTCGTAGATCATTCCGCGGAAGGGCTCGGTTGCAATCTGCTTGATTGCCTGCGCCTCCGCTTTCAGCTTATAGACGCTCCCCTGAATGATCTGAAGCCACGCCAAACGTCCAACATAGACCACGCTAACTGCGAGGACGATGATTTGGAAGATGCGTTGACGTTGTGCGGAGCCGAACGCCCCGTCACTTGGAAGCAGACTCATTGCGATTCAAGGGGTGGATCTTGCTGAGCTCGTCGAAGTGCTTCTTCAGACAGTGCAACAGCAGCGAAGATGAATGCGAACATAACATTTCCGTAGCGCTGATCGAAGATCCCCGCCATGAAGATGTTGATGTACATCGCAGGAATAAAGGCAAACACACCAATGGCAACAGAGCGAGCCAACGGCGGAGCATGGGGGCGACGTGCTGCTAATGCGGCACGGATACTCCGAATGCTAAAGCCAATCAACACGCAAAACATGATGAGCGCGGTAGGGAAACCGACCTTATGAATGAGACCTATGTAGCCAATGTGCACGAACGACGTACGATTATGCCACTGGTCAATAGGGGTCCATGTCACAAACATTGAGCGCAAACCGTTGCCACCCAGCGGAGCTTGCTTTACCTTTCGCCATGCGTCATTCACCTCGATGATGCGTGTTTCAAAGCTGAAGTCTCCGCCCTTCAACTGGGTCGACGAGGTAAATCGCTTTTGCACGAAGACAAGTGCTACACTGGCAACTTTTGGGCTGATCGCATAGAACACCGAAACGCTCACAACCAGAATGGTAAGTCCACCAAGGATGATCTTCGTGTTCTGCTTCCATCGCAGAAACAACATCGCGAGTGCGCTACAGGCAAACACGAGCACCCAAAGTGTTCGCGTGAATGTTAACAGGAGCGCCGCGAGGTTGACCACCATGATCAGCAGCGTAACCATCTTCGCGCGCCACTTGACGTGAAACACGAGAACGAGTCCGATACATAGCATGAGAAGGAAGAGCGGACCAAGTGTCGCAGATCGTGATGCCTGAATCTGGTAGGCATAGATCATGTTCTCGGCCATCTTCTGCTTAAACGTCCATGCGCTATACAGTGCCATCGACAGCGCCGAAACTCCTGCCAGCGCAATGAACTGTCGAAACGTCGCAGTGTCCTTGCCAAACTCCTCGCGAAACGGGAAGTAATACAGCATCAGTAGGAAGTACGACCAATCGACCGCCCATCCACCAAGTGGGATATGATTTGACGCTGCTACAACGATGTTCGCGAACGCTGCCACGATAAACAACAGCAACAGAAAGTCTGTCCATCCCCGCACAAGGGGCCGCGGGTCCACTGCGAGACGCCAGATCATCCACAACGCAATTGCCCCGGTGAACAATCCACCAATGGCAACCTCTGACGCCGAAACGCCTTCGCCAGTATCAGTGAGGAAGAATGGAAGGACGAGGAGAAAAAGACCAAGCCACACCTTCGGAAACCGAACCATGGCCACCAACACGCATATTCCTGCGCCGATGACTGGTAAGAGCCAGGGAAGATCGGCGAATACGCTCACGACGCGACACGCAAGTTCTCGTCGTTCCGTTGCATCAGCATGCGCCAACCGCGCACTGCCAGAAGGATGAGCACAAAGAAGATGCCCACACCAACACCAGCGCCCAGTGCAATGAATGCACGCTTCGGACGATCGCGTTCCTCGGGGGCAACTGGAGTATCAACTACCAGAAGCGCCGGAGCTGCTTTATTGATATCGAGCTTTGCTTGTTCAAGTGATGGCAGAAGGAATGCCTTGAGCTTCGTGTGTGCCTCGAAGTCTGCATACATCCGCAGGTATGATGCTCCGACGCCAGCAGCATCAGTAAGCGCAAAGTTTCCAGCAAAACCTGGTTGCGTTTGTGCTCGTTCGTATTGGTCTTGAAGCTGAGTTACCAAACTCCGTGTCGAACGAACTTGCGGATCGTTCTTCCCATAGTTCTGCTCGAGAATTCCGAGGATCGCCTCCTGCTTCAGCAATTCGCCCTTCGTCTCGGCGAGTGCTTTCGCTGATGCCGTGGCTTGATCAAGGGGCGAGAACAGTCGATACTTACTCGAATACTGTTGGAGCGAGTCAGTGAGTGCAGCAAGCACGGAATCGATTACTCCAATTCGCTGCTCCATGTACATCGCAGTCTTCTCGGCTTCTTGACGTTGAATGCGATTCGTGATCTGGTTGGCATAGTCGATGAATGCGTTGCACATCTCAACCGACTTCGTTGGGTTCTGACTCCAAATCGAGATCTCGTAGTTCCCCTCGGCGTGGTATTCCACTTCGAGGTTGTCATCGAACTCGGTTCGCACATCCTCCATTGGATCGCCCTGCATCTTGTACTCTTCAACAAGGTCGAAACGACGGATCATCGAGTCGCGGATCGTACGCGTGAACAGGATCGTAATGAACTCGTACGTCTCTCCAGAACTTCCACCAAGTTTGGCGAGGCCAATGTCCTTAAGCGTCGACGAAATGCCACCCAGCATGCCGCCCATACCGCCCATCTGCTGCGAAGGAGGCACACAGTTGATGGTTGCCTTGAAATACTCGGGTAATGTTCGAGCATACGCGTACGCGGCAACGGTGGTCACTGTCACCAGGCCGAGAAACCACCACTTATAGCGGAGAAGGTACCGCAGTATGTCTACAGTCGGAAATTGTTGGGTCATAGGTCCCGCGCGGAGAAGAAACAGCTACAAATCTAACGATTGGAGGGGGCTCACCGACGTGCAATGATCAGCATGT
Source organism: Candidatus Kapaibacterium sp. (assembly GCA_030830285.1). Lineage (GTDB taxonomy): Bacteria > Bacteroidota > Ignavibacteria > Kapaibacteriales > Kapaibacteriaceae > UBA10438. Next base: position 14,674 of record JAURNF010000215.1, on the reverse strand, counting down.
TCGGCGTTGAAATGGAGGCGTTCGTGCTGATACCCTGCTCGATATGTCGGAGGGTACGTGCGATCCCAGCGATAGGGGCGAGAATGCCTCGGAGAAGTCGCGCTAGGAACGATCCACCTACCACGGGCACGGGGAGCACTTGAACGTGATGAAACTCGAGTGTTGCGAAGAGTTCAAGCACCGAGGTCTTGTTCAGATGGAGCTCGTGTGTGAGGTCGCCATAGGACAATACAGTGCCCAGCGCAGCATCAACGTTTGGGGTACGGAGGATGAGCGTGCCGCCGGGGGAGAGTACCTGTGCAATCGTCGTCAATGCAGAGATCGCCTCACTCCGAGTGAGATGTTCGATCACGTCGAACATCGTGATGAGATCCACGTCCCGTTCCTGTGAGAGCGCCGTGAAAAGGTCCTCAACCTCGACACAGTCGAGTCCGAGCTCGCGAGCCAGATCCACTTGCTCTTGCGAGAGATCGATCCCACGGAGGTTCTCATAGCCACGCTCGCGCATCCATAGCAAGAACGCGCCATACCCACAGCCGAGATCAACAACGCGTGCGGCGCGGTTCGCTGGAAGTGCGCCTTGCACGGTGCGCTCGAGACCCTTCGTTTCGATCTGTACACGCCTGCGTGCATCCTCGATCGATTGAAATCTCGACTGGGCAGTCGTGTATTGGTTGTAGAAGTGCTGTCGATGATCCATGGGGTATGCCGACGTGACAGAGAGATTCCTCGTGCACGAAGATACGGTTCGGATGTTCTCCAGGGTATGCCGGGACGTATCTTGCGACACTATGAATGTGTTTCACAGCAGATTCACCCGTACAAGGGGTTTGAAGGTCAGAACCATGGGAATGCACGAATGAGCGCACACCTGCGAATTCTTGTGCTTCTGCCTCGCATTCCAGTTCCAGCTCGGGATGGTGGTGCGATTGTGATGCTTGAGACCATTCGTGCGCTGCATGCGGCTGGCCATCACGTTGATGTGTGTGCGGTGAACACGCCCAAGCATAATGCAGACCCGTCAGTGATGGAGCAAGAGTGTTCGTCGATCAACGCGGTCGACATCGACACATCAATTCGTCCGTTTCGGATGCTTCGTGAATTACTGTCATCACGGTTTCCCGACGAATTTCGCATCTCAGCACCTAGTTCCTATTGGCTGACAAGGTTTGCTTCCGTGCGTGTGTTAGAGCGTATAGAGCACATGATTGTTGGTGGTGGACCCTACGATGTCGTGCTATGTGAGTCGCTGTTTACTGCCTGCTACGGTGAAGCACTGCGCAGGCGTCAAAGCATCGACGCAGCCACGCCAATCGTCCTGCACGCGCATAACGTTGAGGCACGCATTCAGGACAGACTGGCCAAGGATCCTTCGCGTTCTGCCATTGAGCGCGCAATTCGACGCCGCTTGGCCGAACAGACGCGAGCATATGAGAACCACGTACTGACATGGTGTGATGGCCTCATCACACTAAGTCCGGTCGACGCAGGCTTGTTTGCAGTAACCTCACCATCCACGCAGATCTATAGCAACGCGCCGGGTGTGCGCGAGAATATTCCCGACGAAACACGCGAACCGATGTCGCTGTGGTTCCTCGGAAGCCTCGATTGGACGCCCAATGTTGACGGATTGCGGTGGTTTATGAGGTCGGTTTGGCCCATTGTTCAACGCGAGGCTCCGGAGGCGACCCTTCACATCGCTGGTCGATCTACCCCTGCTGAAGTTCTTGCCTACGATGACGGTACGCGCGTATTGGTTCATGGTGAGATCGAGGATCCTACACTCTTCCGGTCGCGCTTTGAGGTTGGAATTGTACCACTCCAAAGTGGAAGTGGCGTGCGCATCAAGATCATTGAGGCCCTAATGGATCACTCCGCAATCGTCACTACAGCGATTGGGTGCGAGGGACTTCCACTTGTTGACGGGGTGCATGCGCGTATTGCAGATGATGCATCTGCGTTTGCTCAGGCATGTGTGTCCCTCATGCGTGATACGGCACAGCGTGAAGGAATGCGCACAGCAGGTGCTGATGCACTGCGAGGGGAGTATTCGTGGGAGGCCAGTGCACAGCGACTTGATCAAATCCTGCGCACGTTCGTCGCTACGCGTCGTTAAGTGCCTGTAGACGTGTGATCTCGTCTCGCAATTCGGCTGCACGTTCGAAGTCGAGATCCCGTGCAGCATTCTTCATCTCCACGAACATCTGATCAATCATCTCTTTGCGCTGCGCAGGCGTCAAGTACTTCGCAATGGGCTCAGCAGCCTTCTTTATGCGCTCGCGTTCACGTTCCGCGGATTTCGCAACGCGAGATGATTGCATGTCGGCTACTGATGTGGATTCGAGAATCTCTTCGAGCGACTTATACACTGTACGTGGTTCGATGCCATGCTCTGCGTTGTATGCTTCCTGTAATGCGCGACGTCGATTCGTTTCGTTGATGACGTGTTCCATTGAGCGCGTGATCTTATCTGCGTAAAAGATCACGAGACCTTCCGCATTCCGCGCCGTACGTCCCGCTGTCTGCATCAGCGAACGCTCACTTCGAAGGAAACCTTCACGATCTGCATCCAAGATGGCAACGAGCGAAACCTCGGGCATATCGAGTCCCTCGCGCAGAAGGTTCACGCCAACGAGCACATCACTGTGACCGAGTCGCAGGTTCCGAATGATCTCAACGCGCTCGAGCGAATCCACGTCACTGTGGATATAGGCAACGCGGACGCCGAGATTCTGGAGGTACTCGGTGAGATCTTCCGCCATGCGCTTTGTAAGCGTTGTCACCAAGACGCGCTCTTTCTTCTCAACGCGCTTACGAATCTCTTCGAGCAAGTCATCGATCTGATTTGACACAGGTCGAATCTCGATGCGAGGGTCTAGCAGGCCAGTTGGTCGAATAACCTGCTCGACGACGATGCCCATTGACTGCTCGAGCTCATAGTCGCCCGGCGTAGCACTCACGTAGACAACTTGATTTATGTGCTTGTTGAATTCGTCGAATGTAAGGGGACGGTTTTCGAGTGCACTTGGCAGACGAAACCCGTGCTCTACGAGCGTCATCTTTCGTTGGCGATCGCCGTTGTACATCGCTCGTACCTGTGGCACGGTGACGTGGCTTTCGTCGATGACAAGTAGGAAGTCATCAGGGAAGTAATCGAGCAAGCAGTTCGGTGTTTCACCAGGTTTGCGACCTGCCAAGTGCATCGAATAGTTTTCAATGCCCGAGCAATAGCCGACCTCCTTCATCATCTCGAGGTCGAACATTGTACGCTGTTCGAGGCGGGCGGCTTCGAGTCCCTTACCCAGCTCACGCATGTCCTTGAGGCGGTGAACAAGTTCGTCCTTGATGTCGACGGTTGCACGCGCAAGATTTGATTGCGATGTCACAAACAAGCGGGCAGGGTAGAGCAGGACGCGATCAACCTTTTCAATGACCTTGCCATCTTTGCGATCGATCCACGCAATGCGATCAATGGTATCGCCAAAGAGTTCAATGCGAATTGCCTTTGTATCCTCATCAGCCGGAATAACGTCCACGGTGTCACCGCGGACGCGGAAGGTTCCTCGCGTAAACTCAAAATCGTTCCGACTGTAATGAATGTCACTCAAGCGGTGCAGCAATGCTTGGCGGCTTACCTCCATGCCTTCCTTGAGCAGCAGCAGCTGATCTTTAAAATCAGCCTTCGCGCCAATGCCGTAGATGCATGATACAGAGGCAACCACGATGACATCTCGACGACCTTCAACGAGCGCACTCGTTGCGCGGAGGCGAAGGCGATCGATCTCATCGTTGATCGAGAAGTCCTTTTCGATGAACACGTCCGTCGATGGAACGTATGCCTCCGGTTGGTAGTAGTCGTAGTACGAAATGAAGAACTCGACGGCGTTGTTCGGAAAGAAACTCTTGAACTCGCCGTACAGCTGCGCTGCAAGAGTCTTATTCGGAGAAATGACAAGCGTCGGACGTTCTACCTCACGTATCACGTTCGACATTTTAAACGTCTTGCCCGAGCCAGTGACGCCCAGAAGCACTTGGCTTTTACGCCCCTCACGTAAGCCCTCTACAAGCTCTGCGATAGCGCGTGGTTGATCGCCTGAAGGCTGGTATTTGGTGTGAAGATCGAAGATGGACATAGTGCCTGGTGAAGCGAGAATAACCTGCGAACGTACGACGAGAATGCGATATTCGTACCATGAAGTCGCGCATCATCGGCATTGTTATTGCCGGCATCCTCCTTCGTTTGCTCATGGCATTCGTGATTGTTCCCGATCAGCCGCAAGCGGAGGATGGTCCATCGTACGCTGAGCAAGCAGACCAGATTCTCGCTGGATCTGCTCAGCATTACTACTTCCCGCCAGGGACTGCCTTCGTGGTAGCACCTGCGTATGCGATCGCTGGACGTTCAGTTGCCGTGGATCATGCCATAGGTGTTGTGCTGACAAGTGGCGTTGTGCTTGTATCCGTGTGGTTCGCGGTGTTACTCCTGGGTTGGTCACGTCCGACGTTTCTGGTGGCCATCATTGCATCTCTGTACGGACACACCGTGTTGACTGCGACGCAGATATCGTCGCAACCCCTCACTGCGATTTCTGTCGTTCTTGCTGTCGGCCTTACCATCCAATGCCTCCACACATGGTCATGGTGGCGCTGGCTCGCTGCCTCTGCGGTGTGCACACTGGCCGTACTCACGCGTCCTGCCTCTGGTGTTATCGTTGCTGGTATCCTCATCGTCCTTGCGATTGCCGCGTGGAAGCAGCGATTATCGTGGACGACGCTCATTGGTGCTTGGAGCATGACAGCCGCTGTACTCGTTGCAGCGGTGGTGCCCGTGATGCGTCACAACGCAGCTGCTGGACAGGGGATGACCATTTCCACGAACAACGAATGGAACCTCTTCCTCAGCAACACGCCGTTCACGCCGGATTATAAGACCGGTCATTTCGGACAGCGGACGTTTGATCAGATCGATCCTGAGGCTGCGGCATGGCTATCGGCATGCATTCCGCATAGGAATCCTGCGGCGGCAACGCTTGAAGAACGACAGTGCATGTCGAATGCCGCGACGACCTACATGGCCCACAACCCTGGTCGAACCCTCTACCGTGTGTCAAATCGAATGCGAGGCTACTGGGGGATGGACTATACAGGAGCTCGCATGCTTCAGCAGTCTGCGGGACTATCGACGAAGGCTACCGCGCCGCTCCTAGCATACGAAGGGGGAAGCTATCTGCTTGTGATCCTCGCAGTACTCGCCGCATGGGTTCTTCGCGTCCAGTTTACACGCGCTCATCTCTGGCTTATCGTGGCAGTCATCATCGCTGCCATGCTGCCATACCTCGTCGCATTCGCCTTGCCGAGGTTCCATTTACCCGTGATCCCTCTCATCATGCCCATCGCGGCGCTCGCCCTTGATCGCGTGCTTGAAGCGCCCCGTGACAGCATGCGAACCCTGCTTCGATCGCCGCTATGGTGGGGGATGGTAATAGCAGTGCTTGCACTGCAAGTCGAGCATTTCTATCACCTTGCGCGACTTCAGTGAATCCACATTCTACGCCGAAATCACTGGCATTCGCCCTGAAATCGTCGTATCTTTGTGGTTTCCTTTTTATTGATGTACCCCCTCCATGAAGCTCTCTGAGTTCAAGTTCTCTGTTCCGAAAAACGCGGTCGCCAAGTATCCAGCTGACCCACGCGAATCCGCCAAAATGATGGTTCTCAATCGCGAGACGGGTGATATCGAGGACAAGGCGTTCAAGGACATCTTGCAGTACATGGACAAGGGTGATGTGATCGTTGTAAACGACACAAAGGTGTTCCCAGCCCGTCTGTTCGGTAAGAAGGAAAAGACCAATGCGAAGATCGAGGTCATGCTCCTCCGTGAGCTGAAGGCCCAAGAGCGCATTTGGGATGTCCTGGTGGAGCCTGCTCGCAAGGTTCGGATCGGAAACAAGATCTACTTCGACAACAATCGCTTCTACTGCGAAATCATCGACAACACCACGTCCCGTGGTCGTACGGTTCGCTTCTCCTACGATGGCGACTTGCACGAAGTAATCGAGCGCATCGGACAGATGCCGCTTCCTGAGTACGTAAAGCGTGAACCGACGGATGCCGACAAGGAAACATACCAGTGTGTGTTCGCAAACCCAGGTAAGGTTGGATCGATTGCGCCTCCAACAGCTGGACTCCACTTCTCGGAAAAGCTCCTGAAGGCAGCTGAAAAGAAGGGCATCAAGATCGCTACCGTGCAGCTGAACATTGGTCAGGGCATCTTCGAAACGATTGAAGTTGAAGATCTCACGAAGCACCGCATGTACAGCGAGTACTTCGAGATCACGAAGGATTCAGCCGACGTCATCAACAAGGCGCTGAAGTCCAAGAAGAACGTGTACGCCGTTGGCTGCAGCGTTGTCCGCGCCCTCGAGTCGAGTGTGCTCACGAGCGGAATTGTAAAGCCGAACAAGGGATGGACGGACAAGTTCATTCATCCACCGTACGAGTTCAAGATCGCGAACCGCTTCATCACCAACTTCCATCAGCCAGCTTCGCCGTCGCTCCTCGTAGCAACAGCTTATGCCGGTGGTAAGGATCAGATGTTCAAGGCATACAAGCGCGCGTTGAAGAGCGACTATCGCGTCTTCGGCTACGGCGATGCCTTGATGATCATCTAAGTTTCACGCGGATCGACTCACCCTACAACGAGGAACGTACCATGTCTGCTTACGAGCAATTGCTTCAACGTATGCAACTCATCACGGACCTTGGCGCGGCAAGTGCAGCGCTTGGGTGGGATCAGGAAACCTACATGCCTGACGGTGCCGTTGCGTCGCGCGCGAATCAGTTGGCAACGTTGTCGACATTGATTCATGGCTTCACCACGGATGATGCAGCAGTTGCTCTTGCAGCTGGTGCACAATCTGCGTTGTCATCACTCGATACGCGTCAGCAGCGTGTTGTGGCGACGTTTGTGAAGGATCACGAGCGTGCGCGCAAGCTGCCTGCTGAGCTCGTTGAGGAACAAGCACGCACAGCTGCAATGGCGCAGGATGCCTGGAAACGTGCACGTCAAGCGTCAGACTTCTCGACCTTTCAGCCACTGCTCACGAAGACAGTCGATCTCAAGCGCCGCGAAGCCGCACTTCTCGGTCCGTCGGCGCATCCTTATGATGCACTGTTAGATTCATTCGAACCTGGCCTCACGGTTGATGTGCTCACGCCGCTCTTCACACGGTTGCGTGAAGGCACGGTAGAACTCTTGCGCGAGATCACACCGCGACAGCAGGTTGTGTCCGACGCAGTTCTGTATCGTCAGTTTGGCAAAGACACACAGCTTGCAACAGCAACGTCGATCATCAAGACGCTCGGGTTCGACATGGCAACTGGTCGCGTCGATCTCTCGGCTCATCCGTTCTGCACAAACTTTGGCAACAAGGATGTTCGTCTGACGACGCGCATCCGCGAGCAAGACTTGCGCTCATGTTTGTTCGGACTCATTCATGAGGCCGGACACGGCATGTACGAGCAGGGGATACCTGACGATATTGCGCGGACGTTCTCTGGACAGGGGGCGAGCATGGGCATCCATGAGTCGCAATCATTGTTCTGGGAAAACGTGGTTGCTCGCAGTGAAGAGTTCTGGCATTGGGCATTCCCGATCCTCCGCGATGCGTTCCCTGAGCAGTTGCGTGATCAGACTCCACGATCATTCTATCAAGCAATCAACAAGATGCAGCCATCACTCAATCGTGTTGAAAGTGATGAGCTCACATACAATCTGCACATCATCCTTCGGTTCGAGATTGAACGCGATCTCCTGACGGGTGATCTTCAAGTTGCCGATGTCCCAGCTGTGTGGAATGCGAAGATGGAGCAAGCACTCGGCGTCGTTCCACCGAACGATGCGGATGGTTGCCTCCAAGATGTCCATTGGTCATTCGGCGGCATTGGGTACTTCCCATCGTACACACTCGGAAAGCTCTACGCTGCAATGGAATGGAACGCGATGCAACTAGACATACCGGATGCATCGTCGCGGATTGCCAACGGCGATTTCGCGCCAATTCTTGCGTGGCTGCGCACAAACGTCCATGCATATGGTCGCACAGAGCTGCCTCGCGAAATCATCCAGCGCATTACAGGCCGTGATCTGACAGAAGTAGATTTCCTCTCGTACGTTGGTGCAAAAGCACGCAACGTCTATGGCTTCTAAGTCATTCGCATCGAACGTCGCCAGTTTTTTGACGCAGCTCGCGTCACCCGTAGGATTACCTGCAGGAATCGAAGTGCTCGATCCGTATCGCGATCCAGAGGTGCAACGTGTCGTTCGTGAAATGGTACGTCGGTACTACACAGACGCACCTCAGCGTCTGAGTGTATGGGGCATCAACCCCGGACGGTTTGGTGCCGGAATCACAGGTCTTTCGTTTGCCGATCCCTGGGCAGTTACTAATCAGTTAGACATTTCAACAACACTCACAGGTAGACGTGAATTGTCGGCTGAGTTTGTTGGCGATGTGATCGACGCCTATGGTGGACCGCACGAGTTCTACCGTGATATCTATCTCGGCGCAGTGTCTCCATTGGGATACGTCGCAAATGGGGTCAACGTCAACTTCTACGACACCCCAGAGCTCCTTCGCGCGGTTGTGCCGTATGCAATCGCTTGCATGCAGAAACAAGTGCGGTTTGGACTTCGACGGGATACAGCAGTCGTGCTCGGTACGGGTAAGCTAAAGCAGTCAATGGAACGATTCATCAACCCGTCTCTTGGCTTTGGGCAGGTGATCTATCTCGAACACCCACGATTTATCATGCAGTATCGTCGATCACAGCGCTCTGCCTATGTTGAACGTTACGTCGACACGCTTCGGTCACTCCGAGCCTAACAAACCGCACTCCTTGTCTTTCTTCATGGTCTTGAACATGCATTCACTCGTTCTTCGTTGGTCACTAGCGGTCATGTGTGCAGCGTGTTTCCTTTCGCCACATGGTGTGCACGCTCAAACCCCAACATCCACTTCGGTGTCGATCCCAACGATACATGACTGGGGTACGATGCGGCTTCCATCGTCGCTGACATTGGACACAGAGATTCCGATTGTCAATGTTGCTAGATCGGGAGCAGTGAGTATTGTCGAGATTAAGCCTGGCTGCGGCTGCACGAAGACCGATCCCGATCGCACGGTGTTGCAACCCGGAGACACATCACGTGTAAAGATCCGCCTCAATGTTACCACGTCGCAAACAGGACTCATTCAGAAGAATGTCCGCATCCGTACTGCGCACATGGGCGATACTGTTGAGTCCAACATGATGCTGCAGGTGACCTTGCAACGTGCACTCACAATCGGTCCATCGCTGTTCATTCCATTCAATGACGCTGTTGTAGGGCGATCATCCACCAGTGAGTTGACATTTGAGAACACCTCGGATGCCGTAGTGACCATAGCCGATCTGGTGTACGATCAGGATGTGACGTCGGATTTGATGCCAAACGAGCGCATTGCGCCACACTCAACGCGCACGGTTCGCGTGTCGGTAACACCAAAGGCACCGGGACAGCTCTACGGAGGTATGCGATTTATCGCGCGTGGGAATGGCGACGACGATAGCTTCAATCTGCCCGTCTATGGCACGGTCACAAAGGTGGCAGGGAAGTGACGGTTTCGGGCACCAGTAGGGGTTTGGTGATCTGCAGTGGTGACGCTAACTTTGTAGTCCGTTTTTGCTATGCCAATGTAGCTCAGCTGGTAGAGCAGCTCATTCGTAATGAGCAGGTCACCGGTTCAAGTCCGGTCATTGGCTCCAGGTTCTGCACGCCCCCTATGCATTTGCATAGAGGGCGTTGTTCATTCTACAGCGTTTGAAGGACCGACCAATCGTGAATGCGCCCCTTATCGTGAGTTCGTTGCTGCTGAGTGCCCTCCTCGTTGGATGTGGTCGGCCAGACTATCTCGGTGTTCCTCCGAGCGATGGCGTGCAGACGATCAGTGTGAGGGAAGCGGCTGATCATCGGAACGCAGGACGTACCGTTGCTATCCGTGCTACGGTCGCAAGTGTGTGTCAGGATGAGGGGTGTTGGCTGACAATCTCCGATGGCACTGCCGAACTCAAGATGAAGTTTCTCGATCCGTCGCTTGGCGTGCCCACAGATCTCCATGGTGACGTGCTTGCGCAGGGAGTCCTTCGTGAGTCAATTGTCAATGGAGTTCGGATTCCTGAACTGCATGCGAGCGGGATTCGGTATCTCGATCGCTAGTTGGTGCAACTTCTTACCCGCATTCGTCGTACCCTGCCCCCGGAGCGTATTCTATGCCGATCACGATGCAGGTTGAACATAATGGCAAGCAAGTTTCAGGTGGCGTCCGCATGGTGGTGTGGATCCTCCTAACGGTTGTTGCATGTATTGCCCACGGCACGCTAGGCGTTGTGATTCCTATTGCGACCTCCGAGGCGGGGCAGGGATGGACAGCTCAGAGCGGAATCTTATCAGCAATCGGATTGGTGTGTTTGCTTGGAGTGGTGGCACTCGTGGCCATCTTCGTGCGAAACCGACGCGTTCAGAGTTCATTCGACGTTGTTTCTTGGTTCCTTACGGTGTACTCCGTTGCATCGCTTGCATTGCTCTTGCTCGGTGCGCTAACGCCGGCATCAATCATCGGATCAGCTGGAATCATCTCGGCCGTTAGCACACGCATACTTGCCCTAGCATCGATTGTCGTTGTTGTAGGAATGATCGGATTTTTCGTAGCGTACATGCGTGCACGTCCAACTCGAAGATTGCGTGCGTATCTCATTACGCAAGCGTCGCTGTTTGCCGTGATCGGACTTGGTGGACTTCTCTCGGTTAGCACAGAAGGCGGCGTTGTACTCGTGATTATGGCAACGATCACAAGTTCTATCATGACTGTTGTGAACGCACCGCGTCTACCGTGGCTTCCAACACTTTCACTTGATAAGAAGCTACGTTTGCTATGGCTTGCAGGTTGTGCTGCGTTTGCATCGGTCTTGATGATCGTGGTGTTCTTTCAGGATGACACTGTGTTGAGCGTCGCAGCGACAACGCTTATTGGTCGACTCAATCTTGCGGTTGGAGCAGTATACGTCATAGGCCTCGTCGCCTTTGTCCGATTGATTGTGACAGTCCTAGTCGCACTTCCTAACAGCTCAATCGTAGACCGCCGGTCGTTCGAGATTGAATCGCTTGCCGCGCTGGCGCGTCTTATGGCCGAGTCGGCCTCGATGGAACATATTCTGACCCGCACCACGGAACTTGCTGTGCGCGTCACGCAGGCACACGGTGCTTGGGCTGAAGTCGGATCAGGTGACGAGCTCAACATCGTTGCCACACAGCATGTGCACGTAGACTATGTTCGGTCGTTACACCGGAATCAGCTCATACGTCAGGTCATCGCCGGTGCAAGCAGCCCGGTCGTCATTGACTCCCTCGCTGAGTATGGCGTTGATACTCGTGCGCTAGCCATACGATCGATGGTCATCATTCCGATTGCTGTTGACGGTGCGCGCTGTGCGACGCTTGTAGCCTTTATGACGGCCGACTTTGGATTCCATCCGGATGACCATCGGTTGCTCGCAGCGTTTGGCGACATTCTTTCGATTGCTATCGAGCAGTCGCGACTACACGCATCGGTGCTCGAGCAGGAACGTCTGCAAAAGGAAGCAGACGTTGCACGTGAGATCCAGACGTCGTTGCTCCCGCGTCTCCATCCACGCATCGAGGGCATCGATCTCTACGGCATTATGGTGCCGGCGTCGGAAGTAGGCGGAGACTATTTCGATTATGTACGGTTTGCCGATGGTTCATTTGGTGTGGTTATCGCGGATGTGGCAGGGAAGGGAATCCCAGCGGCACTCTACATGGCAACACTCAAGGGGGCCGTCCTCGCGGAAGTGCGCGAGGCATCTGGTCCAGCCGATCTCCTACATCGGTTGAGTCTCACGCTGAGCGGACAGATGGATAAACGCTCATACATCACCATGAGCTGTGTCCAGTTCCAGCCGTCGACATCGTCGCTTCGATATGCTAGAGCAGGGCATTCACCGATGATTATCAAGACATCAACGGGCGTCGATATCGTCAGACCAAAGGGTGTGGCAATTGGAATCGTTCCACCAGAGACGTTCCGAACGCAGATTGAAGAAGTTGAACTCCATCTCGTTGATGGAGATGTTTGCTTGCTCACCACCGACGGAGTTACCGAGCGTCGAAATGAATCCATGCAAGAAATGGGAATTGCAGCGATCAATGCGTTGTTGCTGAACACAGCAGCGCAGTCGGCCAAGGACATCGTTGGGCAGGTTCAGCGGCAACTCGATCACCACGCACAAGGTGCCGATGCACACGACGATGTTACCATCGTTGCGATTCGTGCATGCTCCGGTTCATCACTACCACAAGGACAGCTCGAGTGAACACGTTTACCATCACGCATACGCATCACGATCGAGCAGAGATCGTGCATCTCCATGGCTACCTTGATGCCCATACGGCGAGTCAGTTTGAACGTGATCTCCGTGTCATCATCGAACAAGGTGATGCGCATGTGATTGTCGACTTCGAACACCTTGACTATATCTCGAGCGCTGGTTTGGGCGTGTTCATGGTGTTCATCGAAGACATCCGCAAACAGGGTGGAGATATTCTCCTGGCCGCAATGCGAGACAATGTGTTCTCGGTGTTTGACTTGCTCGGATTCCAAGTGCTTTTCCGCATCTTTCCTACTGTTGACGAAGCCATGGCAGCACTCTCGAACAACGCGTGAGCAACGATATCTACGATATCGTCCCGTTGCGTATCTCGCCGTTAACGCACAACCTTGAGCTTGTCCGATCGTACATCGCACGCGCGATGACCTCGACGCTCCTGACATCAGGAGAACAGCATGGGATCGTGCTGGCCGTTGATGAGGCGTGCGCCAATCTGATGGCACACGCAGTATCGATGCAGCCGTCACACGATATCGAAGTACGTGTCGCTGTGACACCTCAGGATATTGTCATCGAGATCCGTGACGTGTCCGAGGCGTTCGACCCGAGAACCGTTGAGCAGCCCGACATGGCGGTGTATTTCCGTGAAATGCGCTCTGGTGGACTCGGCATTGCCCTGATTCGCAGAGTGATGGATACAATTGACTACCTCCCGGCTTCATCCGAGACACCGTTTAATCGCCTTATCCTACGCAAGCGTCATCGTTCTGCATCGTAATTTGCAGACATGAAGTTTGTGCTCATGCTCGCCGGCAGCTTGCTTGGCCTTGCGATCGGTTACATCCCTCGCCGACTCCACCAGCCTCGTCCATCGTGGTGGCGTATCATCGCGATTCTCTCCGTTGCGGTGGTCGTGGTACTGGCGATCTATCCGCCCCTTGCAGGAAGCACGATTGATGCTGTGATTCAGCATCGTGCAGACAGCACAAAGAGTGTACCAGTGCTGATTCGAGCCACGCAGTTGCAGGCCTCGCCAGATGAGCAAGGAACATTCCTCCTTCCAGCCGAAGATGCTCGCGTGGCGAAGCGACCGATCATGCTGCGTGCATACCAGCCAGTGCTGGATGCGATTGCCGCCGCTGGCGAGAATGTTCCCGTCGTCGTGCGCGTGCGACGTGCAGAGTCGGACCTTGTCTTTCAAGCAGATGAAGTTGTCGCTGTTGACCCGGTCGTGACCTTGCCCTACATTATGGGTCTCGAAGAACGCTCGCGGATTCTGTTCTTCCATGTACCGATGTCGTGGATTGCGACGATTGCGTACCTGCTAAGCATGATTTACGGAATTAGCTACCTCCGCAAGCGCACGATCGAATCAGATGACATTTCTGTCGCGATGGCGAGCGTCGGAACACTCTATGCCATTCTGGCGACCCTTACCGGAGCTGTCTGGGCGAAGTTCAACTGGGGATCATTCTGGAACTGGGATCCGCGACAGACATCAATCTTTATCCTGCTTCTGATCTACGGTGCCTATTTCTTGCTGCGCTCTTCGATTGAAGATCGCGCTCGACGTGCCCGCTTGAGCTCGGCCTATGCAATTGTCGCCTTTGCAACCGTACCGTTCCTTGTCTTTGTCCTCCCGCGACTGCTTCCAGGGCTCCACCCCGGCTCTGCAGATGATTCAACGGCCGGACCATTGTTGAGTCTGACGTCCGATTCGCTTAACAGCACCAAGCAAGTGATCTATAGCATTGCGCTGTTTGCCTTCACCTTGGTGTTTTTCTGGCTTGCTAACCTCCGCATCCGCACAGAGCGTGCGATGCGAATGACACGTGTATCCGAGGATCCATCATGATGCCGTTTCTCACCTCCAATGCGATCTACGTGGTCTTAATCACCGCTCTCGTGATTTGGGCGGGCGTTGCCATCTATCTGCAGCGCGTCGATGCGCGTTTGCGCGAACTAGAATCACGCATTGATCGTTAACCACCACCATGAAGAACCTTCCCTGGAAATACATCATCGCTGGCGTTGCCATCCTCGCACTTGCGTGGGTTGGTATCAGTGCGCTGTCTGACTCATCAATTGAATACGCAACGGTAGATCGTGCCGAGAAACTTGGCAAGACCGTGCAGATCATCGGTACGTGGGAGAAGCCAAGCGGTTGGACGTATGACGCACAGTCGAATACCTTCGCGTTTACGCTGCGTGACGAGCAAGGCAAGCT
>JAURNF010000214.1 GCA_030830285.1 Candidatus Kapaibacterium sp. | reverse complement strand
TCAACAAGGTTCACAAGCTTATTGAGCGACACAGGAAACTCACCACCAATACGATTTTCTGCAAGGTCGAGTACTTCGAGGTAGTTCAGCTGTCCGATAGAAAACGGCAAGAACCCAACAAGGTTGTTTGATGGAAGTCGGAGTCCGATGACTCGACCTTCCTCAGAGGTGGCAACACCATGCCAGAGCTCCAATGGGGCTTCGCTGACCCAGTTTGAGTCCTCAACCCACTCTGTGCCCTTTGTAGCCCCATAAAAGTCAACGAGAGCAAGAGAGTCGGCACGACGTGATTGTCCGTACATCGAGAGCGTCATTGCAGTGGCAACGACGAATAGCATGGTGATCTTCATACCGCAAGATTACGGACCCCTGGGGTCCCACGGAACTATGGTGTGGTATTTTTGTTCTGATTCGATTCCGCTCATTATCCACAGGAACATTGCAATGAAGTCACTCCTCATCATCCTTACGGCATTCGTTGCCCTAGGCTCTCTTACAGCGCAGGAACTCAAGCTCCCATCGTTGAGTCCAACACAAACGTTGTCGCAAGACTTCTCAACGTCAAAGATTGAGATCACCTACAGTCGCCCATCATCACGCGGACGTGTTGTGTTCGGCGAACTCGTGCCATTCGGTGAGCCATGGCGCACAGGCGCAAATGCTGCAACGAAGATCACCTTCGGTGAAGACGTTGAGATTGGCGGCACAACAGTTAAGGCAGGCACATACTCGCTTGCTTCGATTCCTACTGCGTCAGAATGGGAACTCATTCTCAACAAGAATACTGGCAGCTGGCCTGGCAAGCTCTTCGATGCAAAGGACGATGTGCTTCGTACGAAGATTCGCACACAGTCAAGCGCAACGAAGACTGAGACATTCACGATCAGCATTGAAAACGTCACGTTCTCAACATGCACAATCGACATTCGCTGGGAGAACACACACGTTTCGATTCCAGTCAAGGCGAACAACGAGAAGCGCATCAGCGACAACATTGAGCGTGCAATCAACAATCCAACGATTCCATACTACCAAGCTGCGTCGTACTACTACGAGACAAATCAGAACCTTGATGCAGCACTGAAGTATGCAACGATTGCAGCAGAGAAGAACGCAACAGCATACTGGATTCAGATGCTGCGCGCACGCATTGCTGCAAAGGCAGGCAATAAGGATGTTGCACGCTCAGCAGCGAACACCGTGATCTCGATGGTCAAGGGTACACCTGCTGAAGCAGAGTACACGAAGTACGCAAACGATGTATTGAACTCTGTCAAGTAATTCCATGCACAATCGCTCGTGGTTGATCAGTGTTGTTGCCATCCTCGCCGTGAGCGCAGGCATGGCACAACAGCTCCGTCCGCTCCCCGCTCCTATGATCTACGGCGAGTTGCAGCGATTGCGCTCGCTCACATCGGTACTCTACGTAGCGGCACATCCCGATGACGAGAATACGCGCTTGCTTGCGTGGCTTGCACGCGGACGTCATATCCGCACGGGTTATGTGTCGATCACACGTGGTGATGGTGGACAGAACATCATTGGTGGTGAGCAAGGGGCGCCCCTTGGGCTGATCCGAACACACGAGCTCCTGAAAGCACGCGAACTCGATGGCGCAGAGCAGTTCTTTGCTCGCGCCATCGACTTCGGCTTTAGTAAGAACCCGGAAGAAACATTCCGTCAGTGGGACAAGGCAACACTCGTCTCCGACATGGTACGCATCATCAATGCGATGCGTCCAGACGTGGTGATATGTCGCTTCCCGAAGGACTCCATGGCTGGACACGGACAGCACTCAGCGTCAGCAATCATCGCCGAAGAAGCCATGCGCCAGTGCATGAGCACCGCCACCTCATGGAAACCGCGCCGTCTGCTGTTCAATGCGTTTCAGTTTGGCAATCGTAGCACGATCAACGAGGGCATGTTCAAGCTCGAGGTTGGGAACTACGATCCACTCCTGGGCATGGGCTATGGTGAACTCGCAGGCATCAGTCGAAGTCTGCATAAGAGCCAAGGGGCCGGCACACCACAAACACCTGGTGTGCGACCAGAGTACTTCGCAACACTCATCGGCGATGCACCCACACGTGGCTTGTTTGATGGCATCGACACAACATGGACGCGTGTTGGCCGTGCCGACATTGGACGCGCCGTCGATAGCACGATTACTGCGTTCGATATGCTTCATCCAGAACGTTCACTTGATGCGCTGCTTCGTCTGCGTCGCATGATTGTGAGCGTCACAGATGAGTTTTGGCGAACGCAGAAACTCCGTGAACTTGATCGCATCATTCTCTCTTGCGCTGGAATCACAGCCGAGGTCACCACCGACCAACCGACAATCGTTTCTGGCGATTCTCTCGTGCTCAAAGCACAGATTATTGCTCGCGCTGGACGCCCTGTGGTGTGCTCGGAGATCCGCTACCCTACCGGGCGACGCCGCACAAACGTGACGTTGAAGCAGGATTCACTCTGGAGCGAAGTCGAGCCGCGTTCGCCCTATCAAGCACCCATCACGGAGCCATATTGGTTGGCTCGTGAGCCCAACGAGGATCTCTTCACACTGACAGACGAGCGACTCCTCGGCGAACCCGTCACGCCGCCAGTACTCACCGTTGGACTGCGCTTTGCCTTCGACGCGGATACGATCAGCACATCAGTGCCACTGAGCTTTAAGAAGCTTGATCCACTTGATGGCGACGTTATTGAGGAACTCAGAATAGTTCCATCAGTGAGCATCGAACCTCTTACTCGCGTCGTGCTGGCACCGAAGGGCACAGCCACAGCGACATTCCGGATTCGTGCATATCGCGCGGTGTCGAATGCTACAGTTACCGTGAGCGACGGCAATCGTGCTCTTGCAAGCGTCAACGATGTGCATATTCGAGCCAACACCGACACGTTGATCACGCTGTCAGTACCGGTGAAGGAATCAGCGCAGCTAACCTGCGCACTGGCGCAAGATGGAATGGTGTTCGACCGCACTGTGATTATGATGCAGTATGATCATCTTCCAACGCTGCAGTACACGCAACCTGCCTCTGTTCGTGTTGTTGTTGATCCTATCGCAATTACTGCAAAGCGTATCGCCTACGTTGCTGGTGCCGGCGAGTATACTCCTGAGTTTCTCCGCCTCTTGGGATGCAGTGTTGACGAGGTGAGCGATGAGCAACTTCTTCGCACTGACGATCTCCTTGCGAAGTACGATGCGGTGCTGGTTGGCATTCGCGCGATCAATGTCCGAAAGAGCATGAAGTTCATCATGCCTGCGCTGATGTCCTACGTCGAGCGTGGCGGGACGTTAGTCATGAGCTACATGACAACACAGGACATGTCGACGACGCTGTTGGGTCCGTATCCAATGAAGCTCAGTCGCTCACGCGTTACTGAGGAAGATGCGGAGGTAACCATCACAGCACCGAATCATCCTCTTCTATCGACACCGAACCGCATCACATCGGATGATTTCGATGAATGGGTGCAGGAGCTTGGACTCTACTTCCCGGACGTCGACAAGAACTATGAAGCGCCACTGTTGATGAATGATACCGGCGAGCAACCACACGCTGGGTCATTGGTCTATGCTCGCTACGGCAAGGGACACTACGTGTACTGCGCATTGTCACTCTTCCGTCAAATTCCAGCAGGTGTGCCTGGTGGCATGCGCCTCCTCGCAAACATGCTGAGCGTCGGGAAATGAGCACCCTCGATTGGGGCGTGTTTCTCACAACGTTGCTTGGCATCGTTCTGTACGGTCTGTGGCGGGGACGTGGGAGTACTACAGCAGACGATTACCTGCGTGCAGGCCAGGCAATGCCGTGGTATTCGGTGCTACTTGGCGTGATGGCAACGCAGGCCAGTGCAATCACGTTTCTCTCTGCGCCCGGACAAGCCTTCACCGACGGAATGCGGTTTGTGCAGTACTACTTCGGTCTGCCGCTCGCAATGATCGTCATAAGCGTACTCTTCATTCCGATGTTCCGACGTCTGAATGTGTTCACTGCGTACGAGTTTCTCGAGCAGCGCTTCGATCGTCGCACACGCCTGGCAACAAGTGTGCTGTTTCTGCTCTCGCGCGGACTGAGCACGGGCATCAGCATCTACGCACCAAGCATAATTGTCGCCACGCTGCTCGATTGGAACATCTACGCTACGAATGTGGTCGTGGGCGGACTATTGCTGGTGTATACGCTTTCGGGCGGCGCACGCTCTGTCGCGCATACACAGACACTGATGTTCGGGATCATCCTCGCCTCGATGGTTGCAGCGGGCGTATATCTCGTGCAAGGGTTCCCGAACGCTATGACGATGTCCGACGCGTTGCTGCTGAGCGAACTGGCAGGCAAGCTGAATATGATCACCACGACCTTCGACCTCCACGACAAGTACAACATCTGGAGTGGTGTGATTGGCGGGTTCTTCCTTGCGCTCTCCTACTTCGGTACTGACCAGAGTCAGGTCGGACGCTTCATTACCGGTAAGAACATTCGTGAGAGTCGCATTGGTCTGCTCGTGAACGGCCTTGTGAAGATTCCCATGCAGTATGGCATCCTCCTCATTGGCGCGCTGCTTGTGGCCCTCTACAGCGTTGTACCGGGTCCGATCTTCTTTAACGAGTCAGTAGCGCAGCGTGCGGCACGTGCCGACAGTGCAACTGCGCAGACGCTGCACCGTCAGTGGGATGCTGCAAACACCACGCTGATGCAAACCGCTAACGACGTTCTTCAACACGAGCAAGGTGCAGACGTTGCGTATCGTGCAGCGTACGATAGTACCACGCGACTTCGTGCGCAGTACCGCACGTTTGTGAAATCCACAGGCATCCTTGAGTCGAACGACACCAACTACATCTTTCTGTACTACGTACGAACGATGCTTCCAGCGGGACTCATTGGATTGATCTTTGCTGTTGTGATCATGGCCTCGTGGGGCAGCATTTCTGCTGGCTTCCACTCCCTTGCCACTGCCAGCGTCGTCGATCTACGAGGTATCACCAATACCGACAGCGATATTCGTGCAGCACGCTGGCACACCCTCATGTGGGCTGTGTTTGGGATCATCATGAGTATGCTCGCAACGCAGATGGGGTCTCTGATCGAAGCCGTCAACATCCTCGGAAGTCTGTTTTACGGTCCTATTCTCGGCATCTTCCTCGTTGCATTCCTCATCAAGCGCGCAAATGGACAAGTGACATTCTGGAGTGCCGTCACTGCAGAGAGCATCGTCATCACATGCTGGGCACTCAACGTTGTGAGCTTCTTATGGCTCAACGTCATTGGTGCCCTAGCGGTCCTTGTGCTTGCGCTTGTATTCTCGTCGCTTACTGCTTTACGATCATCGCGGTTGCCGAAGCAGAACCCGTGATGTGCATGATGTATGCGCCCGATGCCAAACTCTGCATATCGATGCGCATCTGCGTTGCGTCGATGCGGCCCTGACGAACAGTAGCCCCGATACTTGACGTGATTGTGTACGTCGCACCGAGCATGTGTTCGGGCACGTTGAGTGTTACGTAATCCATCGCTGGATTCGGAGCAATCATCACGTGCTGTGACGCATCCTCGTCGACGCTTGTCTCACCCACACGCAGCGTTGCAACGCGCGTCTCGTCACGACACTCACCAGTCTTGATCAAGCAGCGGTATTGCGTGTTGTCGTCGTCCAAGCGGACACTCACCACAACAAGTTCAGACGTTGTGGTGCCACGATAGCGTCGTCCATCCTGCAGATCGACGAATACCGAGCCAGCAGAGACTTGCCACTGATATGTAGCAGAGCGGTCTGATACGCCAACACTGAAGCGAGCTTCGTTGCGAAGCGGGACGCGCAGATTTTCGGGCTGACGTGTGATCTCGCCACAAACGTAGAGCGAAGCCGTTGATGATGCGAACACGCACACATTGCTCGTGATTCGGCAGCGGAACTGCGCTCCGTTGAGCTCTGTCGATGGCGTCTTGATCTCAAGTGTGTCGTTCGTTGTGCCGTAGAACACTGCGTTGTCAGAAATCGAACGGAATCCTGTGCCAGTGCTCATCTGCCACTGATATGTGGCTGTTGTATCGGTTGTGCCTGTTACAAATCGTGCAACGGTATTCACCTTGACGATCTGCGTTGTTGGCGGCACTGGGCGCTCGCCGCATACATAGAGTTCAGCGACGTCTGTGGTATCGGCACACTGACTCGAGATCACAACACAGCGGAAGCGCGACTCGTGATCGAGTCGGATCACAGGCGATACCGTGAGTGTGGCCGAACGTGCACCCTTGTAGCGAACATCTGCTGGCAGGTTAACGAATCCTTGCTCGGTACCAATCTGCCACTGGAACAACGCACGTGGATCGTTCGAAGACGTTGTGAACGTGATTGACTTCGCTTCCGCACCATAGACTGACTCAGGTTGCGTTGTGATACGTCCGCACACCGCAAGGCGTACAATCGGAATCGTATCAACACATGAACCAGAGCGCACGATACAGCGGTAGAGCAGGCCGTCATCACTGACGATAACACTGTCATGCGATAGCGTTGAAGTTTGTCCACCACGGAATGACTGTGATGTTGGAGGGGTCCAGAAGTTACTTGCGTATGAGATTTGCCACTGATATGTAGCAGACGTATCGGTGCTTCCTACCGTGAGCTTGACGGTATCACCCAGACGAGCTGTAACATCGCCAGGACGAGTTGTGATCTCCCCGCACACATTGAGTGAGGCTACACGCGACGTATCGACACATGTGCCCGATGTTACGATGCAGCGATACGATGTTGCGTGATTGGCCATTGTCAACGAAGCAAGCGATAGCGTTGGTGCTGTGCCATCTGGGGTAACGTTGACGAACGCTGTATCGCGGCGGACCTGCCACTGATACCCAGCACGGTCGTCTGAACTCTCGACTGTAAACGATGCATCGTCACCAATCCGCACTTGACGTGAGTCTGGCTGACGTGTGATTGAACCACATACGTTCACCGTTGCAGCGTTGGTCGAATCTGTGCATGTACCACGTGCAATCACACAGCGGAATCGTGCACCATCGTTATCCATTGTCAACCCCGACACGCGGAGTGTATCCGTTGTCACACCCGCGTACTGTCCGCCGTTAGCGAGCGCTACGACGCCCTGCGATGTCACGCGCTGCCATTGGTAAGTTACATCAGGCACAGACGAAGCACAGACAAACTGCGCAGTAGCACCGATCGATGTCCGGACGTTTGCTGGCTGGCGTGTAACCGCCACCGCACAACCAGTCACAAGGTTTGTGATTTCAGCAGGCGTGAGCGCGCGACCCCACATGCCGATCTCATCGATCGCGCCATTGACGTGGTTCCAGTATCCTGTTGACGATGCGAGCTCACCGATCGAAATGCCAGATGTGCTTGTCGTATTGAGTGCAAGTGTCGTTGACTTCACAGCACGCAGAACACCGTTGATGTAGACGCGAAGAGTTGCACCGTTGTAGGTGAATGCAACGTGATTCCAGGCATTTACCAGCAGTCGATTGTTATCGACCGCAACAACGCGCGTATTCGCAGCGTCGGAAAGCGTCACCGTAACACTCGTGAAGTTGTAGTCGATAGACCATGCAGCGCCTGATTGCGGCTGATCGTCGCCCTGCATCCGCGCGATCAATGTGCTCTTCTGATCTGGGTTCCCCTGCCAGAACAGCGTGCGAGGCTTCACCCACACAGCAACACTCAGGTTGGGAGTATTGAGGAGTGCGTCGTACGGGATTGCAATCTCATGATGACGCGCACCAAGCGTGATCCCCGTCACACCGAAGTCGTACGCTGAGTCGGGCACGCCAGCGCGTCCAACCGTGCGCGTAGCACCGAACACCTCACCATCGAACTCATTGCCGCTGCTGTCAG
The DNA here is from genome assembly GCA_030830285.1 of Candidatus Kapaibacterium sp. Lineage (GTDB taxonomy): Bacteria > Bacteroidota > Ignavibacteria > Kapaibacteriales > Kapaibacteriaceae > UBA10438. The sequence continues at coordinate 1,022 of JAURNF010000214.1, read as the reverse complement.
CTGCATTCACATCGAGCGGCCACCATCCGATGAGTCCTTGCGTCGACACATATGATGGAAGGGTCTGTGCACTACCGACAGCGACGCTGACAAGGCATGCTACAACTAGGATCAATACTCTCATGATGTTTCCCCCCATCTCGTGTGCTTTCGTTAATTACGTTCACGCAATTTAACACAAGCCCCTTCCAATGCCTATTTTCACCAGATGTTCACACGTGTGACAATATGGGTACTCGCGCTTGCCGTCATGGCAGGGTGCAAGAGTATGTACGTAGGCCCTCGCATGGGATTCGATGTGCCGTTGTCGTCTTCATCGTCGGACCCTCTCATCACAAACGAAAGCACTCCATCATCGGGAGTTGCCGGTGGCGTGTGGTATGGCGTTCATCTGACTGAGAACCTGTCACTCGAGACTGCACCTGGCGTCACCTCCATGGAACGCCGCATCGTCCGCAATGGCAGCTACACCGAAAACGGAGTCGGCGTTGATCTCACGGCGTATCAAACGATGTCGACATCAATCCTCGAACTACCTCTCAGTGTGCGGTACGCATTTGCTTCACGTACAGCTGCATTCGCGCCGTATGTGATTGCCGGCATTGGCTATCACATCGCACGTGCACGCAGATATCAGCTCAACGGTACATCCCGCATCGCCGATGTCGAGTGGCCGTTCTATGACGAAAACACTGCAGCAACGGGATCCGTAGGTCGTTCGAGCATTGCGTTCATGGTTGGAGGCGGCCTCCAATACCCGTTGTCGAAGACGTGGCACGTACGTGGCGATGTAACGATCACGGCACGCACGCGTGCACTCACTGCGGGCTCGGATCGCGTGCTCATTGGATACGATGCATTTGACACGTCGATGTACTACGATTTCAGATCGGAATTCCCACTCACCTCACTCATCCTACAAGTTGGGATCGTGGGATACTTCTAACGCACCGCTTGGTCATGCGTAGCATCATCACCACACCCATGCTCGCCATACGTCTCGCATTGCTCTTCGCACTGGC
>JAURNF010000027.1 GCA_030830285.1 Candidatus Kapaibacterium sp. | reverse complement strand
TGATCGTATCGAAGAACGATGCTTCTGGACTCTTCTCCTTGTTGGCAAGGTTCGCCTTCATCGACGTCTTCCACGCAGCAAACGCCTCTGCGTCCTTTCGTGGCTGCGTGAAGCCAAGGTTCAGCACCTCGAAGAATGTCCGAAGGTCCTTTGGAGTAGCGGAACCACTGATGAGATCTTCCTCCATCGTAACTGTAGGTGACAACGCAATGTTCTTGCCTGAGAGCATCTTTGTGAGTTCATTGACTGAGAATCCCGCCAGACCGCCATTATCGATCACTTCGGTTGCGACCATCGTCGTGAAATGATCAGCTTCTGGCGATAACGACCGTCCACCCCAGCTGCGAGCAGCGAACAGGATCTCGTCGTTCTTAAAGTCTGTCTTCTTGTACACAACACGAGCACCATTCGAGAGTGTGAGCTCGGTTGCGCCTACCTCTTTGATTGTCCGAAGTCCAGTAATGGATCCAGCTGTTGGCGGCGCGTCCATCAGAGGCTTCGTTGGTGCAGCATCGACATACGCATCGATCTTCTTTGCTTCTACAGCCGTCATCAGATCACGAACCTGCTGTTCGGTGGGCTTTACGTATCCATTGCCATCAGGGACGGAGATCGTGACCACGCGGTTCTGGTTGCCAAACAACTCCGTGGCAGCACCCTTCAAATCATCTGCCGTTATCTGCGGCAACAACGTCTGGTAGATCTCCCACTCGTGCACGATGCCCGGCACCTGCTCACGAGAAAGAATGTGTCGCGTCAGTTCCTGCGCGAATTGCTGCGATTCAGACTTGTCACGTTCGTTGTAGTACTTCTCCATCATCGACATCATCGCGTCCTTGCTACGAGCAAGTTCGGTGTCGGTGTATCCGTGACGCTTTACTCGCTCGATCTCGGTAAGGAGCGCATTCACACTCTTGAGTACGTTCTTATCGGACGCGCTCACCGAGCCATACGTGGCGCGTGTTTCACGCGTTAGACCAAACGTACCGGTCCCTGCTGAAGCAAATGGTGGTGGGTTCTTGCGTGTGAGCTCCTGCAGGCGACGATTCAGAAGATCGAACGCGAGTTGCGTGATAATCTGACGCTTGTAGTCTGCATACGTCCGAACAGTGTCGGATTGACGCTTGATGTAGAGTTCTGCCGTTGCCTGTGTAAGCTCTGGGTCTGACGCAATCGAGATCAACGTTTCGCTGTGAGGGGGCAACGAAAGCTGCGGACGTGAAGATGGTGTTTGGCCGCTCGAAGGAATCGATGTGAAGTACTTTAACAGGTACTGCTCAACAGTGGTTGGCTCAACATCGCCAACGATGACCACTGACATGTGTTCTGGACGATACCATGTGCGGTAGAAGCGACGAAGGTTGTCGGCCGGTGCACGCAGGAGCACGTTCGTGTCACCGATTACATCGCGAATAGCGTACTTCGACTTGTAGAAAATGTATGGACGGTGAACATCACCAACCCGCGCGTCTGCGCCCTTGCGCAAACGCCACTCCTCCATCACCACTCCACGCTCTGCATTGATATCTGCTTCGTCGTACGTCACACTACCAGCCCAATCACGAAGAACCTGAATACCCTTGATGAAGTCCGTTGGACGCTCCAGGGGAACAGTAATCATGTACACGGTTTCATCCGCGTTCGTGTAGGCATTGAGGTCTGCGCCGAATCGTACCCCCATCGACTCGAGGAAGTTTACGAGCTCAAGCTTCGGAAAGTTCTGCGTTCCATTGAATGCCATATGCTCGCAGAAGTGGGCCAGACCGTTTTGGTCGTCGTCTTCCAAGACTGCGCCGGCGTTGACAACGAGCATCATCTCTGCCCGCTTTGCAGGACGATCGTTCTTGAGGATGTAGTACGGTATGCCACTCGACAGCTTACCAACTTTTACTGCTGGGTTAAACCTCACGGTATCGGATAGCGTGAACGAGGTTTGTGCTGTAAGGCTACCAACCGCAATCGCGGTAGCGAGGAGGCACGAAATCACACGAAACATGTAGAACTCCACTGATGCCGCATGCGGCAGATACAAAAGGAAGAAGGCAAAACTACGGCAGAGGTCACGTTTGGAGCATCGTCGGCCGGTCAGATCGACATCCATCAGTGTCGCAACGCGGCGCGCTACCGACCCAATTACATAAAGGTCGTGCTGCTGAACGTAGAAATGCGTGAAAAGTTACACGATGTGAAGTCGAACTTATTTCGGTCGATTACGCGTTCATGTCACTCCGCGCCTGCTTCGTAGGTTTGTGGACTTGTATCACATCTCTCTCGCCACAGGTACATCATGGATCAGTCAATGAACGGCATCTCCTTCGATCTCAGCGAAGAGCAAGAATCTCTTCGTGCGCACATTCGAGCGTTTGTCGAAGAAGAGGTGAAGCCCATTGCACTTCAGTACGATGAGTCGCAGGAGTTCCCGCACGAGGTATTCCGCAAGCTCGGGGATCTCGGCTATCTGGGAATCGTAATCCCTACGGAGTACGATGGCGCGGGCATGGGATACATGGAGTACGCCCTAGTTGTTGAAGAGGTGGGCCGTGGCTGTCCGGCAATTGCGCTTGGAGTTGCCGCACACAACGGATTGTGCACTGGGCATATCTATCGCTTTGGATCCGAAGAACTCCGTCGGAAGTACATTCCACGTCTCGCTAAGGGCGAAACAATGGGTGCCTGGGGTCTGACAGAGCCAAGCGCTGGTTCCGATGCAGGCGGTACGCGCACCACAGCGGTACGTGATGGCGACCATTGGATCATCAACGGCGCAAAGAACTTCATCACGCACGGTAACGTGGGTGATATCTGCGTTGTGATGGCAGTAACAGACCCGAATGGTGGAAAGCGCGGGATCTCTGCGTTTGCAATCGATAAGTCGATGGCGGGATTCTACGGTTCGAAGAAAGAAAACAAGCTTGGCATGCGCTGCTCGGATACAGCCGGGTTAACGTTTGATAACGTTCGCGTTCCTGCATCGCACCTCATCGGTAATGAGGGAGAAGGATTTATCCAAGCACTTCAGATTCTCGACGGCGGACGCATTTCGATCGCAGCGCTGAGCGTTGGTCTTGCGCAGGGCGCATTTGAAGCCGCGCTCAAGTACAGCACTGAACGCGAGCAGTTCGGCAAGCCGATTGCACAGAACCAGGCAATCCAGTTCAAGCTTGCAAAGATGTCGATGGAAATCGATGCCGCACGCATGATGACGTACAAGGCAGCATGGATGCGCGACCAAGGTTTGGACTTCACGGTTGCTGCATCACAAGCGAAGCTGTACGCGTCTGAAGTTGCAGTTCGCACAGCCGAAGAAGCGATCCAGATCCACGGTGGATATGGCTACGTGAAGGAGTATCCAGTAGAGAAGTTCTGGCGCGACTCAAAGCTTCTGACTATTGGTGAAGGCACGAGCGAGATTCAGAAGGTGGTGATCTCGCGCAAGCTGGTTGCTGAGCTGTAATCAGCGCTTCGCGCACACCCTATTTACGACGAATTGGCAACGGACGTCCATCGACGTCGGGTAGAGTTATGCCTAACAGCGTAGCAAGGGTAGAAGCAATGTCAACGGGGGCAACACTTGCCGTTGGCGTGTCGCTTACGATGCGATTGCCCAGAATCATGAGCGGAACCCACCGATCGTAATCATAAGGCGTGCCGTGGGTTGCAGGGTTACTCCCAAAGATCCAATACCGCTTCGGGTACATTACCACGTGACCACTTCTGTTGCGGTGCATGCTACGTCGCACTGCCGTCGCGGTGGCAGTATCCACGCCAGGCGGCACCACTCCGTCGAGAAGCGACGATGGCGTTGCTACGATTGCTAAGTGTGGGTGACGGCGCAACGCAGCAACGACGGTATCGATGACTGCTTGTCGGTCATAACCAAGGAGTGCGGAATCGCGCAGGTACACTGATGGTGGTGTAACGTGCTCAACCCATGAGCCCCCTTGCGGAGAGCCAAACCGCTGCGTGAGTGTTGTGTTGATCAGACCCTTGATTTCCGAGGAACGCAAACGTCCGGCATCTACTGACGTATGCTGTGGTTCTGCTGCACGACGTATCACTTCGGGAATTGGACCAACCCCGTGATCGGACGTGATGACAAGGACGTACTTCGAGC
>JAURNF010000213.1 GCA_030830285.1 Candidatus Kapaibacterium sp. | reverse complement strand
TGCGTGACATCATCGTACCACCTCGAACACGGTTGTTGTGAACGTTCCTGATCGTTGGACGAGGAACACGTAACGACCAATAGGCAGTGTGGATGGGATCTCCCATCGCGCTTCCGATGCCGAACTCTCTGATCGGTCAAGAATGATTGACTGTCCGAGTAGGTCAACGATACGTGCCGTTGCCAAAGCAACGTCGTCGCCTTGGATCGTCGCAACACCTCCCGAAGCGCCGACAGGATTTGGAGCCACCACCGCACGTAGTCGCGCTGCAGACGTCGATACGAACCGCTTCACACCTCCAGCACTACAAATCCCTGCAATGCGAAGTCCAATCGACGTTGATGGTATTGTGGTTGTACATGGCTTTAGCGTTAAGCTGTCGACGACGATCGTTACGCTATCCGATTCACCCAATGCGACATTGAACGAAAAAATGATCAATGTGTCGCTCGTAGCATCGCGCGTACCACTCACGACTACGTGTCGTGTTGTATCGTCCGTTGTTCCAAGTTCAAGAGGGAACACAGGATACAGCTCCCAACGGTTCATGCGAACTGTACACGACCAGGATAGCGGGAGCGATTCAAGTGCTGTACCTGATGGAGGGGCGATACGAAGGGCCACATGAAGAGTATCACGAACTTGGATACTGTCAGCATTCAGGAAGGTTAGAACTGCACTAGCGCCACTCGCAGGTGATCCATTGACAACAATCACAGTGTCAGATCGTGATCTGCATCCGTCAGCAGAGAGCATCGTTGCGTAGTATATGCCGGGTGAAGTGACCCGAATCGAGAACGCATTCATCACATCACCAGCATTCCATTGCACCGTTTCGATGTTTGTTCCAGTGAGCGTGATGACGGCCGACGCACTGTCGCAGATGACAATCGTGTCTGAAGGCGTCAACGTGCCTTGAGGATACACGCCCTTTCCTATCGTGACTGAGTCGGTAAACGCGCATCCTTGCGCCGCACCGATGGTGACCTTGTATGTGCCTCGTGCACGCACGGTGCGAGTGGATGATGTCGATCCATCGTCCCAGACAATGTCTGGTCGACTGGGTTCAAGTGATAGAACAACACTGTCGCTATCGATGCCTTCTGAGCACACCCTCATCTTCGATGCTTTGATTCGTGAGGTGGGCGAAGCACATCCAATCTTCACGATGTACCCGTCGAGCAAGCCCCTTGCCGTGCGTTGAAACACAGGGTCGCTTGATTGCAGGCCAGGCATCGATGTGCTTGTCGTCCGGCCACAGAAGTACTTCGAGTTTGGGCCTACGTCATAACCGCCGAAGCTGAAGCGAGCATAGACTGGGTCCAATACGTAGTCGTCGCCATTGCCTTTGTATTCCGAAACGAATGAGCGCGTGCCATCATTCGAATAGACGTAGGCATCGAAGTTCCCTGATTGTCCAGTAGCTGTCACTATGCCATTCGAGAATACCACCATTCGTTCAAGGGGCTGGGATATGCGTGCAAATGCGCCGGGAAGGTCATCCTCGAATGAGGCCACGCCAGAGACACTGCTTGCGCTAATGCCCTCGAAACGGTCAACGATCTCAAGGTAGAACACATCACCGCCCAAAGCGGTGCCACCACGATATTGAAGTGGCTGTTCGGATGGCAGCCCTGGCCACGGGAAATCACTGCCGTTGTTAACACCACAGACTCGAATGAGACCACCTCCTGTTGGGTTTATGGTTGGCACCTGATCGGTCTGAAGACTGTGCACAGTCTGATTTCCAGTACCGCCGAGAAACGTCATCCATTTGCCGACGAGTGTGGAGGCATCGAGACACGACACAAATCCGTCGTCGTCGGATTCCGCGTCTAGTCGTGTTGGTTGCAGCACGGCAGGAGCAGGAAGCTTACTCGAGCGAGTACGACCGCCGATGTAGATGTTGCTGGCCTTGCCGTTTTCTTTGCCAACTCTCACTGCTAATGCCTCGTCGGCACCCGGACCTCCGAAGTACGAAATGACCGCCGGAAGTAGTTCTAACACACCAGGATTGCTGGGTATAGGAGCTATTCTCAAGCTGGCTACGAATCCATCACAAGCGCCTCCTTGAAATGCACCTTGTGGTGCATTCGTAGTCACTGGAAAGTCGTTAGACTCTGTGATTCCTACGACGTAGAGCACCTCTGCTCCATTCGATGGATCGGTCTGGACGTCGATGCTTGTGACGATATCTCTCTGAGAACCATTGAACGTGTAGTCGCGTCCAACACGAACCCCGTCTGTGTTGAAGAGCGAAACCGATCCATCGACACCGAGAATCTCTGCGGTCTGTCCAGCCATGAGTAAGACGCCAGTCTGTGTCAATACGAGCTCGTGTGGTCGAACACTACTGAAGTACTGCAACCACCGTAGTTCACCATTAGGACTAAATGACGCAAGGAAGCCGCCCGGGCCCGTTGTGTCAAAGGACGTCGGCACGTTAAATGGCTTTGGAAAATCAGGGCTCTCAAACACGCCACACACGTAAACATTGTCATTCTTGTCGACGACAAGATCTCTAACCTCGTCATTACCGGATCCTCCGAGGAACGTCGCCCACTGTACTTGGATTGGACCTTGCGCTTGAATACGAAGCGTTGGAGGGAGTAGTAACACGGTCAGAAGAACAAAGAAAACTCTTCTCATAGTCCATGATTCAGTGGTGATAGGAGAATAAAGGACGTGGGGAACGCAAGATCAACGTCCGCTAGCTCGCTACGCATCGAAAAGTGGTAGCTTGACTACCAACACCCATAGACCATAAAAATGTCACTATGAGCTAGCAGATGTGACATTTCGCTATCCCGCGGGTGTGATCACTTCAGTATGGCAGCACAATCACCACTATCGGTCGACTCTACACTACTCGCTCGACTCAATGATTCGAGTCAGCGAGACAACGCGTTTGGTGCATTCTATGATGCGCTATGTCGTCCCGTGTACGTCTATGCTTTACGAATGACCGGATGCTCGAGTGATGCTGCAGATGTGACACAGGAAACGTTCATTCGCGTGCACGCGCATTTGTGTCGTGGTAACCACATTGTAGATCCATTTCCATTCTGTCTGATGATTGCACGGCAGCGTGTATTCAACCTACGCCGTGATCGCAGGCAAGTTTTGGAGATCGAGGAAGTTCACTTGGTCGAGGATCCCTATCCTGAGATCTTCAGCGCGGACATTGCGGCACAGTTGGAGCGTGTTGTTTC
>JAURNF010000212.1 GCA_030830285.1 Candidatus Kapaibacterium sp. | reverse complement strand
AGCGATAGGCCTTACGTCCGCCAACGCTTGACAATCCCGTTGCAGTACCATCAGCCTTGATTGATGCCGTCGTTGATGCATCAAGACATGCAAATTCGACGAGAATGTCCGATGTGCCGTCCCATGCAAACGGCGTAGAGAATGGAAGATGGTTCTCACCTTCAACCAACGCGACGTTGCGTCGGATTACCGTTGTACCTTCATCGTTGCGGAACACTTTTGCAAGTATTGCGCTCGTAGCATTCTGCATCCGTACAGTAAGCACCTTTACTTCCGACACTGCCTTTGTCGACTGAAGGCGGATGCCGCAGAGGGAGCCAGCTGACATGCCGGCGGCTGTGAGCTCTGACGCCTTCCAGAGAAATCGCATGCGTCCGCCACCTGGTGCGATAAGTGCGCTGTTCGCCTGTGAGCCAGTCCCAATTGAAATAAAGTCGCCTTGGGTGGTTCGCGTAGCAGTTGTTGTGCGGAAACGACGTTTCACGTCGACAAACGTTGAGCGATAGGCGAACGAGTCCGGTGTACCACCGCGTACGCGGAAGTTCACCTGTGTGCGACGTGTCGAATCGAACTCGCCCGTTGAGTCACGTAAGATGTTATACGTGAGGTAATCCCACTCACCACATGGATACTGATCCTGTGTGGTGCGTGGATCGCACTTCAGCGTATACTGCATCAGCACTTTTTCGTAGCGGCCTGGTGGTGGAAACAGCCACGTCCCAGATCGCTTCGTGATGTCGTCGAAGGTAAGTGTCTTCACGATGATGGTATCACCATCACCAGAACGAGCAATGCTCGCACTTACTGCGAAGAACAGGACGAAAGAGAGAAGACGTACAAAACGGTGCATTGCGGAACTCCAGATAAATCAGGACTGGAATTTACGCACCGGTAACGTTGCATCAGTGGCGGGCTACACCACCGTCTACATTGATTGTCTGACCCGTGATGATCCCAGACGCTGGGAGGGCCAGAAAAGCCACCACGTTGGCGATGTCTTCGGGTTCGTCGGCACGGTGCACTGCCTGCGAGGGGATGATATGCTCAAGGAGCGGACTCATCATGTTCGAGCTATGGACGTTCTGGGTTGCCGTAAGGCCAACAGTCACCGTGTTGATGGTAATCCCATACTTGCCTACTTCGGCGGCGAGAGAACGCGTAAACCCAATCACACCCATCTTCGCCGTGACGTAGTGTGTCAGATACGGCGTGCCCAACCATACTGTATCACTCGAGAACGTGATGATTCGTCCAAACCCGGCGCGCTTCATATGTGGAAGCACTGCGCGGACGGTGTGAAACATCGAATCGAGCGTGATATCGAGCGTCTTCTTCCATTCTGCGTACGAGAGCAACTCAAACGGTTCTTCGCTGTAATGTCCGACGTTGTGCACCAGAATATCGATGTGTCCAAACGCTTCAATTGCAGCTGCAACCACGCGCTCAACGTCCTCAGGTACCGTCATATCAGCACGGACACGGACTACTTCGCCCCCTAACTCACGCACAGCTGTCTCGGTTGCGACAGCGTCTTCGAGATCGGCGATGACGAGCTTCGCGCCCTCTTCGGCAAGACGTTCACAGAATGCACGACCATTGCCGACGGCTGCGCCTGTGACAATGGCAACGCGATCGCGAAGACCGCGCTCAAATCGTGTAATCTGCATGGAGCCCCTTACGCGGAGATAAGACCAAGTTCGATGCCGACTTCTTGACATGCATTGAGGATTGCATCAAGATGCTCATCCTCGTGCGTAGCCATGTAGCTCGTGCGCATCATCGAGAGATTTGGTGGAACGCCTGGTGGTACAAACGCATTGACGAAGATGCCCTTGTCGTACAGCTTGCGCCAGAAGACGAGTGCCAGCTCTGCGTCACCCACAACGATTGGTACAATACCTGTGCGTGAATCGATCACATGGAACCCAAGGTCTGAAAAGCCCTTGCGCATCTTGTCAGCATTTGAGATCAGACGATCAATGCGCTCTGGTTCTGCTTCGAGGATATCAAGTGCAGCCAACGCGGCAGCTACAGAGGCTGGTGTTGGCGACGCGCTAAAGATGAGCGCTGGAGAATGGTGCTTGATGTAGTTCATCACGCGCTCTGGTCCGGCAACGAAGCCACCGAGCGATGCGAACGTCTTCGAGAAGGTGCCCATCGTGAGATCGGTCTTATCAACCAATCCGAAATGCGACGCGGTACCACGTCCACCCACACCCACAACACCAGTTGCGTGTGCATCATCCACCAGGACGCGTGCGCCGTACTTCTCGCATACTGCAATCATATCTGGAAGATTTACCAGCTCGCCAGATACTGAGAACACACCGTCGGTAACCACGAGCTTGCCAGCATTCGCTGGAATGCGCTGAAGTACGCGCTCGAGATCCTCCATGTCGTTGTGCTTATAGCGCACGAACTCAGAGAAGCCACCCTTGGCCAGAAGGCATCCGTTGATGATACATGCGTGATTCTCCTTGTCAGAGATCACATAGTCGCCCTTCGACACCAGCGCAGAGATTACGCCAAGTGCTGTCTGGTAACCGGTGGAGAACAGCAGCACATCTTCCGTGCCCAGATACGCAGCCAGACGCTTTTCGAGTTCAACGTGAAGGTTGATCGTACCCGTCAGATAGCGCGATCCTGAGCATCCTGTGCCATAGCGATCGATTGCATCCTTCGCGGCCTGCTTCACCTTCGGGTGGGCCGTCAGACCAAGGTAGTTGTTCGAACCCGCCATGATTACCTGACGTCCTTCGATTGTCACAACCGGACCCTCGTTCTCTTCGACGGGACGGAAATACGGATAGAGGCCGGCGGCCTTTACCTCGTCGGCTCGTGTAAAATCGCGACAGCGCTGAAACAGATCCACGTGAACTCCAGGGTTAAGCAAGGGTGCAAATATCGGAAAAATGCAGGGGGCTATCGCAGATTGTCAATCTGCACAGGAAAGCCGAGGTCGATCGACTGGACCGCTTTGATGCAGGCCTGGAGGTCGTCCTTGCTCTTTCCTGTTACCCGAACCTTTTCGTCAACAATCTGTGCTGTGACCTTCATTTTTTGGTCCTTGATCATCGTTGTGATCTTCTTCGCGTCGTCCCGCGTGAGGCCCGCCTTGAGTTTGACGGTTTGTCGCACGGATTTACCGCTGAGAAGCTCAACTTTCTGCTCGTCCAACGCAAGAACACTGATACCACGCTTGATCATCTTGCTCTTGATGATTTCCATCGCAGACGTGATAAAGTGCTCGCCATCGGCACGAACAACGAAGCTCTTTTCATTACGATTGAGTTCCACTTCGCAGTTCGAACCACGCAGGTCGTAGCGGTGTTCGATCTCCTTCTGAGCCTGATTAATTGCATTATCGGCTTCTTGAAGGTCGACTTCGCTGATGAAGTCAAATGAGTATGTTGACATATGCGTGCTCCTTACTACAAACATACGGGGTCTGCACTTCCAAGCACGTCAGTTGTTGTAGATTGTACTATGAGACCTTTCTCGTTCTCCGTGCCCTCTCTTGCGTTTGCAGGGAAGGACATTCCAGCCGGCATCGTTGTCTTCCTCGTAGCGTTGCCGCTATGCCTGGGCATTGCTCTCGCCTCTGGCGCACCGCTGTTTGCTGGCGTCGTTGGTGGGATCATCGGCGGAGTTGTTGTGACGCTGTTCTCAGGGTCGGAGCTGTCGGTATCCGGACCCGCTGCTGGTCTCGCATCCATTGTAGCATCGGCGATTATCACACTTGGATCATTTCCAATCTTCCTCACAGCAATTGTCCTTGCTGGACTTCTTCAGATTGGCATTGCAGCGGCTCGTGCTGGATCCTTGGGGAACTTCATTCCTCACAGCGTGATCAAGGGCATGTTGGCTGCTATCGGACTAACGATTATTCTGAAGCAATTGCCGCATGCTGTAGGATATGATCGACAAGGTTTCACCGATGATGAGGTTGCGTTTGCAGGGTCTGAGTGGATCAACATCTTTTTAGATCCTGTACGAGCATTTCAATCCGACATCCTACAACCAGGAGCAGTTGTTATCACACTTGTGTGTTTAACAATCCTGCTGCTCTGGGAGACACCCATTATCCACCGTGTTCGTTGGTTACGGGTGATTCCTGGTGCACTTGTGAGTGTCATCATAGGAACACTTCTCAACGTACTGTACGGATTAGTTGCTCCTTCATGGCAGCTGACGGTTACAGCCGGACACCTTGTTTCGCTACCTGTGTTTTCGTCGCTCGCTGATGTAGGCAACCAACTGGTGTTCCCTGACTTGTCAGCTGTTGGTCGCATGGATGTGTGGGTCATTGCGCTAACGATTGCAGCGATAGCCAGCATCGAATCGGTCCTCTCTGTCGAGGCAGTTGACAAGATGGATCCTCAGAAACGTATCTCCGATGTGAATCGTGAGCTCTATGCACAGGGGATCGGCAATACACTTAGTGGCCTCGTAGGTGGAATTCCGGTGACGTCGGTAATTGTTCGGTCGTCAGCAAACGTCTATGCCGGCGGTGTTACTCGTTTGTCATCGCTGATACACGGAGTTTTGCTCTTAATCGCCGTCGTGCTTATTCCGAGCTTTCTCAACCTGATCCCCTTGGCATGTCTCGCTTCTGTGTTGCTCATAGTCGGATACAAGCTATCCTCAATCAAGTTGATTCGATCGATGTGGAGCGAGGGGTTGCCACAGTTCTTTCCGTTTATCGCAACCTTCATTGCGATCGTTGCAACCGATATTCTTCTTGGTGTAGGAATCGGTCTGCTCGTTTCAGTATTCTTCGTGGTTCGGTCGTATCATCGCAGATCGATAACACTTGTTCACGATGATCGCAATTGGTTGCTACGTTTCAATAAGGACATGACGTTTATCCAAAAGGTCTTGCTTAAGGATAGTCTCGTCCAGATTCCGGATGGTGCACACGTCATCATCGACGGTACGAAGTCACTCTACATCGACCACGATATCTACGAGACCCTCTCAGACTACAGTGAGCTTGCGAAGCATCGCAACATCATCATCACCTACCACAATTACTTTGGCAAACACGGAAGATCGAATCATGGAAGACTACCGTCGACTTCTGCTCAATAACAAGGCATGGGTTGAAGACCGCTTGAATGTGCGGTCGGACTTTTTCACAGCTTCAGCTTCTGCTCAAACACCAGAGTATCTATGGATTGGATGCTCAGATTCTAGAGTCCCGGCTGAGGACATTACTGGAACGCAACCAGGCGAGCTGTTCGTCCATCGAAACGTTGCAAACCTGGTTGTTCATACTGATTTCAACATTCTCAGCGTGCTACAATACGCAGTGGATGTTCTGCAGGTGAAACATATCATTGTGTGCGGACATTACGGTTGCGGTGGTGTGCGTACTGCGATGTCGCGAAAGGATCTTGGTCTGATCAATAAGTGGTTGCGTCACATCAAGGATGTTTATCGCTTTCATTCAGAAGAGCTTGATGCTATTGGTGATGAAGATCAACGCTACAATCGCCTTGTCGAGCTCAATGTGATTGAACAAGTACACCATATCTCAGACATTTCGTTTGTTCAGCATGCGTGGCATCGACATCAGCGTCCGATGATCCACGGATGGATCTACGACCTTCATACTGGCGAACTCAAGGATTTGGTAAAGATCGATCCAGGCGAGCATGCACACGATATCTACGAATACGATTTCAACGACACGAAGTAAACAGTGCTAAGTCCGTCCTACTTCCGCTTCTTTCGTGAGCTCACGTCGAACAACGCAAAAGCGTGGTTCGACGAGCATCGCTCACGTTACGAGCACGACGTGAAGCGTCCGTTTCATGCTATGGTCACAGCGTGGATTGCATCAGTGCAGACCATCGAACCGGAACTCCAAGCAACTGCATCTGATGTGATCTATCGGATCAACCGTGACATTCGATTTTCTGCCGACAAGACGCCGTACAAGGTTCACATGGCAGCCCATCTGAATCTTCGTGGGAAGAAGGCAATGGGGTTTCCTGGCGTCTACATGGAAGTAGGAGCTACTAGTGGTGCTATTGCCGCCGGCTGCTACATGCCGAGCAAGGAGGAACTCCCGGCTCTCCGTGATCTGGTGCTTCATGAGGGTGCGGATCTCCGTGCAGCAGTTACAGCACCGGCATTCAAGCGGTTGTATGGCGAGTTACTCGGCGAGGAGAGCAAGATTCTACCAGCGGAGTTTCGCGACGCATTGGTGCGCGAGCCATTGGTTCGGAAGAAGCAGTTCTACGTTTGGGCAACCGTGCCGAAGTCAGTGTTCACGTCTACTTCGTGCATTGGGACGCTCACAGAATACTATCGCGTTGCAAAGACAATGAACGATGTCCTCGCACGGGCTCTGTAGGGCCTATCTACGATCCTATTCGTCGTCGCTGCGTTTTGCAGGCGCAGGTGTATCGGCACCTTGCGTAATCGACCCATTTGGACGAATCCGCACCGTCAGCGTTGGCTGTGTTTCGGTGTTTTGGAACTTGTCCGTCTCGCAGTCGAACACATGGTAGAGCTGACCTACGGTGATCGTCCCGTCATCGTTCAACGATGAGGCACGCAAGAAGGTACCCTCGCAGCTCGCTTGGAGCGACGCGATCTGAAACTTCGAGGCGTAGAGTCCATTCTTCATCGTCACAAGGTAGACGCTTTCGTCCTTTGTGCCCTCGATACCCTTGACGTAGACGAGCTTTACTACAATTCCGCCCGTTGCGTCGCTTGATGTGCACGAAACGATGTCGTGCGCTTCGATCGACGAAGAGATCGAACCTGTAGAATCTTCGAAGCCAGCAAAGAACAGGAACTCTTCTCGATCATCACCCTTGAGCGTCGTCATCTCAGACCATCGCTCTTCCACATCGAGGAGGTCTTTCTCACCGATCGTGAAATGCGGACGCAGTGTTTGCAAGCACGAGTCGATCGACGCAGATGCGCCAAACGTGCTCATGCAGATTACAGCGATGACGTGAAGCAACCGCATCGTTATGCAGCGCGACGTTCCATGCGCTCGAGGCGCATTGAATGCGTGCGGAACTTCGGTACGAATGGTGCGAGGAAATACACGCGCAGGATGTACCACCAGAAACTCCTCTCGATGAGGGCTGGGTCGATCTTCGATGCCACAAGTGCGTGCGCTTCAGGGGTCTTGCTCCAATGCGTACCCGCACGATCATGGTGAACAGTATGATACCCGTTGTTAAAGAGCAACAGATTGAGCCAGCCAGTGAAGTTGCGCGAGTGATTGTATACTGATTCCTCGTCTGCGTGCACGTGCTGCACGTAGTTGAACACAAGCACAGCGAACAGTCCGACTTGCTGTGGAATGATCACGTAGAGAAGTGCTTTCTGCCAGTCGAGGATCAAAAACGCTGCGATCCAGATCCCAAGAAACGCATACTGTCCGGCTGCCAGTGCCCACTTGCGGCGATCACCGCGCCAGAGGTTCTTGAGGTAGTCACGAATAGGCTTTTGCTGGTAGTACGAGCTCATCGTTGGGTACAACAAGAGCATGAGCAGCGTGTTGTTCTCTGTCAACCGATACGTAATTGTGTAGTCACCTTCCTTGTTGTTCAGGCGATGGTGATTCATGTTATGTGTTGGAATCCATGCAAATGCAGGGAAACCGTAGAACACCGTCAACCAGTAATCAGTGAGGCTGTTCATGAGTGGCCCCTTGAACATCGGCAAGTGATTGTGGTTGTGTGCAATGACGGTGACTGCAATAGATAGGAACAAGTAGAACACGTAAAGGGCTGGATGAAAGCCAACAACTGTCCATTGAAGGACAAACACGGCAGTGGTTACAACCATGTAAGCAACGGTTCGCCAATCAGCTGCATAACGCAACAACATGTGAATTCCTTCTGGTGACAAAGAGACCGGGTTGCAAACTACGCGTTTGGGGGCTTTTCAGCACGTGAATTGTACACGGAATAGCCGTAACTTTTCCCATTGAACCACCGTCTACCACCCCATCATGCGCACTACAATCATTCTCCTCGTTCTCGTACTGTGCAGTGTTTCTGTTCGGGCGGTTGACCTAACCCTGTCCATCGACCACAGGATGCAGGGGGAAGCACTCCAGGCAGGCACCACCTATGCTATGGACAACGGCGCGTGGTACTTCAAACCTCGCTTCGTGAAGTACTACCTTGCCGAGATCACAGTGATCCACGACGGAGGCAAGCGAACACCTCTCACCGATGTCTATGTCCTGGTCGATGCACTTGGTCAGAAGCGTTACCCGCTTGGGTCGTATGATGTTACAAACGTTGAAGCTCTGGAGTTCCACGTCGGCGTCGATAAGCCTCGGAACCATCTCGATCCAACGCTGTATCCATCTGAGCATCCCCTGGCGCTCAAGAATCCTACGATGCACTGGGGCTGGGCTGCTGGATATCGTTTTCTGGCCGTAGAGGGGTCAGCTGGCACATCGAAGGATGTTGTCTCAGCAGATGTGCAAGTCCATACCGTTGGCGACGAGCTCTACCGTAAGATCACAATGCCGGTAAGCACTACACCTACGTCTTCAGGTGTTGAGATCAATCTCGCTGCGGAATACAGCAAGTTGTTCGCTGGACTCGATGTATCGTTTGGATTGATTTTCCATGGATATGGCGAAGAAACGATTGTGATGTCGAACAACGTTGCGACACGCGTGTTCTCCTCTCCAACCACGTCTGTTGCAGACCTGAGTCAGGCGCAAGCGCTCACAGTCTGGCCAACGCCGACTTCAGGCACGATTACGGTGCGAAGCGATCGCGACGTGCTTGCACATGCGATGCTTGTTGACGCCTGGGGATCAACGCGCATACTTCCTGTCTCGCAGGATTCGCACAATGCATGGGATCTCACAATGGTAGCCTCAGGGACGTACACACTCGTGGCAACCACCACATCAGGCAGTACACGCCATGTCCCAGTCATTCTTCTTCGGTAGTCTGGGATTGCTGTTGTTCGTCGTCATGAGTTGTACGACGCAACACAGCGCAGAGCCGACGGAATCTCTTATCGATGTTCCTCCGGGGTTTCCAGAGCAAAACATCCCGACCGACAATCAGCCAACTGCCGAGCGCATACGGCTGGGCAAGATGTTGTTCTACTCAACCGAACTATCGCGCACACGTGCGGTGTCATGTGCATCATGCCACGACCCATCCCGTGCATTCACGGACGGTCGCACGACGAGTGTCGGTGTAGAAGATCGTGTTGGACCGCGTAACGCTCCATCGCTGGCTAACGTTGGCTATCTGCCGTACTTCATGCGAGAGGGTGGTGTACCAACCCTGGAAATGCAAGTACTCGTGCCCGTACAAGAGCATCATGAGTTCGACATGAACATGCTGGATGTGGTTGAGAGACTTCGGCAAGACGTGGAACTTCAAGAGCTCAGTCGAGCAGCATACCAGCGCGATCTTGACGCATACGTGGTTACACGTGCGATCGCCTGCTTTGAGCGCACACTCGTGAGTGGACGTTCACGTGCAGACCAGCAGCAGCTCACCGAACAAGAAGAACGCGGTCGCTCGCTCTTCATGAGCGCACGAACGGGATGCACGTCATGTCACGGCGGATTGCTGTACACATCACATGCATTCACAAACAATGGCGCACTTGCTACGTACACGGATGTTGGACGGTATCGACTGACAAACGTGGGGTCGGATCGCTTCATGTTTAAAGTTCCATCGCTGCGAAACGTGGGGGTTACGGCGCCATACATGCACAACGGCACGATTGCGACCCTTCGTGAGGTGATTGATCGTTATAATCGCGGAGGAATGGGTCACCCTGCTACAGATGCGCGTATCGTTCCGTTAGGACTGCGCGACGATGAGTGTAACGACCTTGAGGCATTTCTGCGCAGCCTTACCGACGAGCAGTTTATCAACGATCCTCGGTTTCGACCATGAAGGCAGTCCTTATAATTGCTCTCGCTTGCGCAGTAATCGGATGTACGGACACATCCGCCCCTGTCCCCACGCCTGAGTATGATCCAACACCATACGTATTGGACACAGCGAGCTTTCCGAATGGGTTTCAATCCATGCCGCTCCCAACCGACTACCCTCTTACACAGCAGCGCGTCGAACTAGGTCGAATGTTATTCTACGATCCAGCTCTTTCACGCGACGGAACGCAGAGCTGTGCTTCATGTCACATCCAAGCAGATGGTCTTTCTGATCGACGCACGTACAGCGTCGGCATTCGCGGACTCGAGGGAACGCGTCAAGCAATGTCGGTCGCGAACCTTGGCTGGCATCGCCGTGGGTTTTTCTGGGATGGTCGCGTAGCCACGCTGCGTGAGCAGGCGCTAATGCCTATCGTGGATCCGCTAGAAATGGACAACACGTTGGCCAACGCTGTCAGTACGCTATCATCGAAGCAGCACGTTCGTGATCAATTCATTCGCGCATTCGGTTCCGACTCGATCACTCCAGAACGCATGGGTATTGCGATGGAGCAGTTCATGCTGACAATCGTCTCTGGTAACAGCAAGTGGGACAAGGTGCAGCGGGGTCAAGCAACGTTCAACGAACAAGAAGAGCGTGGACGTCAGCTCTTCTTCAGTGAGTTTGATCCAACTGGTAAGGTGAAGTCAGGTGAATGCTTTCACTGTCATGGTGGACCCAACTTCACCAACGATCGGTTCATGAATAACGGATTGGATGATGACGCATCGTTCGAAGATATTGGTCGCGAGCGCGTAACAAGCAACCCCAGCGACCGCGCAAAGTTCAAAGTGCCTACCCTTCGCAACATTGCCGTAACAGCACCTTACATGCACGATGGACGCTTCACGACGCTCGAAGATGTTGTCCGTCACTATTCATCAGGTGTTAAGCAGTCATCGACGGTCGATATACTTCTCCAGTTCAGTCTTAAACCTGGATTGGGTCTAGGCGAGTCTGATGTTGCCGATCTTGTTGCATTCCTCAGAACGCTTACCGATGAATCGTATCTCAGTAATCCGCGCTACGCCAAGCCATAGACGGCTCGCACAAATCATCGTACATCTCGTACTCGCTTCCACGTTGATTGTTGGAGTCCGAGCACAAGAGCTCTACTTTCCTCCAGCACAGAGCACAGGCGTGTGGGAGACGATGCCTCCGAGCGAGCTTGGATGGTGTCAGGAGCGAATGGACTCACTGCATGCGTTTCTCGACCGTACTGAGACGAAGGCATTCATCGTTCTCAAGAATGGACGTATCGTTCGTGAGTGGTACTTCGGTTCATTTCAGCGTGACAGTGTCTGGTATTGGGCATCAGCCGGAAAGACTGTCACAGCGGCACTTGTAGGAATCGCGCAGGAGAAGAAGCTACTCGATATACAGCAGCCAAGTTCTCGATACCTTGGCAATGGCTGGAGTCTGATGACTAAGGCACAGGAAGATGCGATCACTGTGCAACATCACTTGACAATGACAACGGGTGTTGAGGGTCGGGGTCCAGACGATACGGATTGTCGTGTGCCAGATTGCTTCATCTATCGCGCGCCGCCCGGAACCATCTGGGATTACTACAACCCGGCATACCTCAAGCTGCAAGACATTGTTGCAGCCGCGTCAGGGATGACCTTCACAGGATACTACACGCAACACCTCGCCCGACCCATTGGCATGGGCGGAGTCTTCATCAATGGTGTGCTGTTGTCAGTGCCGCGATCAATGGCGCGATATGGATTGCTGTTGCTCGCTAAGGGAGTATGGAATGGCGACACAGTGATCCGTGATCGAGCATACTTCAACGATATGATTTCAACATCCCAAGATCTCAACCCATCCTACGGATACCTGTTCTGGTTGAATGGCAAGGATCGTATGATGCTACCGGGAATCGAAGCATCATTGCCCGGACCGTTGATTCCCCAAGCACCAAGCGACATGTACATGGGCTTGGGCAAGAATGACCAGAAGCTCTACGTTATACCGAGTCAGAATATGGTGATCATCCGCATGGGCAACCCTCCTACTGGCTCGGAGCCAATGCAGATCGTCTACGATCGCCAAATGTGGGAACTCATTGCAGCTCTCCCGTGTGCCACGTCGGTGTCAGACTCCGATGCTAAAACAACAGCAGCTGTATGGCCAAATCCAGTAAGCGACGTTGTGCATCACCAGGGAGAGATAATACGCATTTGGGCTGTCGATGGAAGCGTTGTCCATGAATCAACGGCGAGTTCGGTAGACGTACGCGGACTCTCACCTGGCGTCTACATGGTTGAGTCTCGAACATCGAACGCAACTTCTCGAACGCTGATTGTGAAGCAGTGACGTAGATTCGAGCATGCTCTCGTTTCTCGTACTAGCTGTAATGTCCATGACCTTCGAGACGGAACCACGCGATACCGTGTTGGTTCGACTCCACGATGTTGTGCCGAACCTACTGACAGACGTTCGGTATGCAACAACCAACAACTTTACTAATCGCATCCTCTACACTTCCGACACGCTCTACGCGCGACGTGCAGTGGCACAGCAACTGCTTCAAGCGCAGCGTGATGCACAGTTACGCGGACTCCAGCTCAAAGTGTTCGATGCATACCGTCCACTCAGCATTCAACGTCTGATGTGGAGTATCGTTCCTGACGAGCGATACGTCGCCGACCCAGCAAAAGGGTCACGTCACAACCGTGGATGTGCGCTTGACCTCACGCTGTGTGACAGCACAGGTGCAGAGCTCGACATGGGCACAGGATATGACGAGTTCACAGATCGTGCAGCAGCAACGTACACTGATCTCCCAGAAAACATTCTCACGAACCGACGGTTGCTCGAGAGCATCATGAATGCTGCTGGATTCGATGTGTTACCAAGCGAGTGGTGGCACTTCGACCTCCGTGGTTGGGAGAAGTACGCAATTCTCAACGAGTAAACATGCGCTACCTGTTACTGATCGCCATCGCGTCCATCAGCACAGCTACGCTGAGCGCACAGGACTCACACTACTGGACTAATCAGTATGGAACACAGTCGTGGCTGCTTGGTGGTGCCGTGGTTGGCTCAACGACTGACCTGTCGTCGACATACTACAATCCCGGTGCTGTTGCCTTTAACCCAGATACAAGCTCTGTACAGTCGGCAATCACCTTGAATGTTACTCGGTCGTCGATCTCAACAACTGAGTTCGACTTTCGACTTCGATCTGGGAGCTCCGAGCCCCTTCCGTCGCTCGTTGCAATCAAGATTCCCATCAGCTTCCTGGGATCGCAGTCGCTCGTCGTCTCGTATCTCAAGCGAACAAACGTCTCACTCGACCTCGACGGTACATCTACATCTCGGACATCCGATGTAGCAGCATATTCTGTCTCAGGAACAGTGATACGTGACCTAAGCGACTCGTGGTTTGGTTGTACTTGGTCACGATCGTTTGATTCAGTTCATTCAATCGGCATCACAGCATACGGTTCTGTGGCGCGCTCACAATACTCATCGCTGATAAGCCTTGCATCGTTTGATGCCACACGGGCTGAGTCGGGTAGTCTGACTGAGTTCGAAGCATATGGAACTGGTCGAATTCTTGCGAAGCTTGGATACCTCTACAACGGACGACCGTTCAGCGTTGGGATCTCTGTAACGACTCCTGCTCTGCATATCCTTACGCTTCGTGGTGAGACGCGTATTGCGCAAGCCTTGCAAGAAAACGATTCGATGATCACACTATACGGCGACCGTCAGTCAACGCTTACAGCAGAGTACCGCACACCAATGTCGGTGGCGCTCGGCGCAACCTGGCATGGAGCTACAACCAGTCTCTATATCACAATGGAGTGGTTCGCGGGATTGAATCCATACCGACCTCTAACGCCGAAGGCATTTCGAGGAATCGTCCCTGATACCGTTTACTCATACGGCGAGGTCATCAACAGTTATCCAGTCGTGAATGTCGCTATTGGTATGCGAACAAAGATTACTGATCGCACATCGTTCTACGTCTCACTGATTCGTGACGGCTCGTTTCTTCGCTCCGATGAAACGGCGTCGAATGCAATCGTGAATTACGATCTCTACCATGGAACTGTTGGCTGGAATTTCGCCATTGATCCGATAGAGTTTACTGTAGGTGGCATCATTGGTGGTGGATATGTCAACAGTGCACCCCCCACGGAGTACACCGATTACGTGAATCTTCCACCTGGCACGCGTGTCAACCGTCAGCTCCTTCGTATCGGAGCTATTCTCGGTATTGTTGCGAAACTCTAATGCGCTGGCTCGTCATCATTGTGCTTGTTCTCTCATTCGCAGTGCGAACGCAAGCGCAACCATCGAATGACTCTTCGCATATCGACCCACTGCGCACTGGTATTGTTGCTGGCGCTACCGTTGGTGGCTTTGTTGTTGGACATGGAATGCTCAACAACCTCTGGTGGAAGGGCGAGCGTGTCCCGTTTCACATCAACACGCAGCAAGACTATGACTACGCCTTGAATGCCGATAAGTACGGTCATGCGACGTTCGCATACATGACGTCAACGGTGTATGGCGACCTACTGCGCTGGTGCGGACTCGACTCAGCCTCTGCTGCGTGGTGGGGATTCGGCGTGGCCATGACGTATCAGACCTACATCGAAGTACGCGACGGCTTCTCGCGAGACTATGGGTTTTCATGGGGCGACATCGGTGCAAACACACTGGGTGCTGCACTCCCGTTGGCAAAACACTACATCCCCGCACTCCGCCCATTCGATCTTCAAATCTCCTTCTGGCCATCACCCGCATTTCGTCAGGGGGCGTACAACGCAATCATCGACGACTATACATCAACCACGCACTGGCTCGCAATGAATGTGCACGATCTTTCACCCCGTGCATGGCGTGACTATCTACCACCGTGGCTCGGCATTGCTGTTGGCCATTCTGTTCGCGATCTCGACGGACGTGGTGGCGGAGAACATGTCGTGGTGCTATCGTTGGATTGGCAGCTTCATCGTATT
>JAURNF010000211.1 GCA_030830285.1 Candidatus Kapaibacterium sp. | reverse complement strand
TCAACGGCCTTTTCGTCGACAACCCATGAACGCTGCGAGGCGAGCTTCGCAATTGCCTTTGTTGTCGATGCTCGTGACGACGACTTCTTGGAGGCCGTGCTCACAATCTCCATCGCAAGCTTGCGCAGAATGCTAGCAATCTCGCGTTCAAGTGAACGCACGCCAGCTTCACGCGTGTACTCGCGGACAATCTTGAGCAACGCAGCATCGGTGAATGTTACATCGAACTCCTTGAGGCCGTGACGCTCCAACTGCTTAGGAACGATGTATTGCTTTGCAATCTGCACCTTATCGGGTTCGAGGTAGCTCGATAGCTCGATCACTTCGAGGCGATCTAGGAGCGGACCTGGGATGTCGTACATCACATTCGCTGTGGCGATGAACAACACGTTCGACAAGTCGTAGTCGACTTCGAGATAGTGATCGCTAAATGTTGTGTTTTGCTCGGGATCAAGAACCTCAAGCAGCGCGGCACTAGGATCACCACGGAAGTCCATCGACATCTTGTCAATCTCGTCGAGAAGAATGACTGGATTGACTGACCCAGCCTTCTTCATCGATTGAATGATCTTTCCAGGCATGGCCCCGATATAGGTTCGGCGATGACCACGGATCTCCGCTTCGTCGCGCACGCCCCCTAACGAAAGACGAACGAATTTGCGACCAAGCGCACGTGCGATAGATTTTGCAAGCGACGTCTTGCCTACGCCTGGAGGTCCGACAAAGCAGAGGATTTGTCCGCGCAATGCTCCCACGAGATTGAGCACGGAGATGTATTCTAAGATTCGTTCCTTCGGCTTCTCGAGGTCGTAATGGTCGGCATCAAGAATGCCGCGCGCATTTGCGATGTCGAGATCGTCATCTGTCTTTGTTGACCACGGCACGTTGCCGATCCACTCGAGCCATGTGCGGTTAACACCAAACTCGGGTGACATAGACGGCGTGCGCTTCAGTCGATCATACTCCTCCGTCACCTTCGCACGGATGCCCTCAGGCAACTCTGCCTTATCAAGCAATTCACGCAACGGACCAAGCTCTGGTCCACCCTCGTCTTCTTCACCCAGTTCCGTTTGCAGTGCGCGGATTTGTTCTTGGATGAAGTATTTCCGTTGAGACTTCTGGATCTGATCTTGAACCTTCGTGTCGATTTCGACCTCGAGTCGGAGAAGCTCCAACTCGTTCGACAACATCTGCACGAGTTCGTAATACTGGGCCTTCACATCTTCAGCATCGAGAATGCGCTGCTTCACATCCACCTTTTGTGTCACATTCGCAGCGGCATAGTAGAGCTTGCGCACGGGATCTTCGAGGTTCTGAAACGCACCAAGCACCTCTGGTGGAAGGTTGCGATTGTCCTTCACGTACTCCTCAAACAGCTCGGTAGCGTGACGTACAAGTGCCTTCAGACTCCGATCCTTTTCATTTGCGATCGGTGCAATCACCTCGACGGTAGCTTCAAGGAACGGTTCGGTCTTCACCGGACCAACAACCTTTGCCGTAACGGTACCCTCGACCAGAACCTTGAGAAGGTTGTTCGGCAGGCGCATGACCTGCAGAATCTTCGCGACGGTGCCCACCGTGTAGATGTCGTCGAATCCGGCTTCCTCGGTTGAGGCCTGCCTTTGGGCCACAACAAGAATGAACTTGTCACGCTCCAGGGCTTCTGCAACGGCCTTGAGCGACGACGAGCGTCCGATCAGGACCGGAAAGATCATGTGGGGGTAGATGACGATGTCCCGAAGGGGGAGCACCGGCATGCTGGCAGGGAAGGCAGGGGTGCGCCGTTCGGCCTGTTCAATTGAATCGAGAACGTCGGATTTGTCAATCATGGGGGTGGTAGACGTAGAGAAGACCATAAAATTACGAAGGACTACCAACACGATCGATCTGCCGTTTGGACGTAACCCCTTTTGAGACTTATCTTTGCGTTCTTTCCGAGAAGTTCATCCATTTTACTCGAAGGTCCGTTTGAGGCGTCCGTACATCCCGCCGCAAGGTCCGCGTCAGGAACCACAACGAAAACACAAGATCAACGACGAAATCAGTGCCCCTGAGGTACGCGTTGTTGATGCCCAAGGTGGTGCAATGGGCGTGCTTCCACGACGTGAAGCACTTCGCATTTCACTCGAGCGCGAGCTCGACCTTGTTGAGATTGCACCGCAGGCGAATCCGCCTGTGTGCAAGATCATTGACTACGGTAAGTTCATTTATGAACAGACCAAGCGGGAAAGGCAGCAGAAGAAGGCACAGACGCATTCTACTCTTAAGGAAGTTCGATTTAAGGCGGGAACTGACACGCACGACTTTGACTTCAAGACGCGCCACGCTCGTGAGTTTCTTGAAGAGGGTCACAAGGTTAAGGCAACAGTGATGTTTAAGGGGCGCGAGATCCTCCACAAGGAACTCGGTGAAGTATTGCTCCAGCGATTCATTGACGCCTTGGCTGATGTAGCGAAGATCGATCAACCGATGCGAATGGAAGGGCGATTCCTTGGTGTCATGCTTGCGCCTGATATCAAGAAGCCTGTAAAGAAGAAGGAGCCAAAGCCAGCGGAAGCTGGTGACGGTACCACACAACAAGAAGAAGCACAACAATCTGTAGAGGAACAGTAATGCCGAAGATGAAGACGAACTCCGGTGCCAAGAAGCGCTACAAGATCACCGGATCTGGAGCTATCAAGCGCCAGAAGGCTAACCGTAGCCACATCCTGACGAGCAAGAATCGCAAGCGCAAGCGTAATCTGCGCCAAGATGCTCTCGTCGATCCATCGAACATGAACAACGTCCTGCACTGCCTCGCATTGCGCTAAGGACATTTTATTTCACGTCGATCAGGGAAGCCGTTCTCCTGACGACAACATAGTGGAGAGTTGACATGCCACGTAGTGTCAATAAAGTAGCGGCGCACCAGCGGAAGAAGAAATACTTCAAGCTCGCCAAGGGCTACTGGGGCGCACGTTCAAAGGTTTGGACAGTTGCCAAGCACCACGTCGAGAAGGGTCTGCAGTATGCATACCGTGACCGCCGTAACAAGAAGCGTACATTCCGTTCGCTGTGGATCGTTCGTATTAACGCAGCGGCCCGACTGAATGGAACAACGTATTCGAGACTGATGCACGGTCTGAAGAAGAACAATATTGCGATCAATCGCAAGGTTCTGGCAGACATCGCAATGAATCACCCACAGCTGTTCACGACAATTGCAAAGTCCGTGTAAGCTGACTGACGACGAATGAATGCGGCGGTGGTGACAATGTCATCACCGCCGTTTTTCTATCCGTACATTTGTAGGTATGAGACTTCTAGATACCATTTCGGCGCTTCGCGCGCAGATTGAAGGTGACGTCGCCGGCGTAGCCTCACGAGAGGATGCAGAGCGGTTCCGACTTACTCACCTTGTGAAGAAGGGAACGCTTCAGGCCTGTGTCGACGAACTTCGATCGGTCCCGAAAGAGGACAAGCCCGTTGTGGGCAAGGCACTGAATGAGCTACGCACGCTTGCAGAGATTGCGTATGAGCAAGCGGTTGCGACATATGGCGCACCGGCGCCGGTGCCAACAATCGACACAACACTTCCAGGCAGGGGCGTTCGCGTTGGAGCAGTGCATCCTATCACGCAATCGGTGCAGAAGCTCGTCGAGATCTTTGGGTCAATGGGCTTTGAGGTTGCCGAGGGACCTGATGTTGAGGATGATGATCACAACTTCGGAAAGTTGAACTTCGCCGAAGATCATCCAGCTCGCGATATGCAAGACACGTTCTTCGTTGATGCGGCAGATCGTGCAGATGTTCTTCTTCGTACGCACACATCCTCTGTGCAAGTGCGCGTCATGCAGTCGATGAAGCCGCCAATTCGTTGCATAATGCCAGGGCGTGTGTATCGCAATGAGGCTGTAAGTGCGCGGTCACTAGCTGAATTCCATCAGATCGAAGGTCTCTACATCGACAAGGGTGTGAGCATGGCCGACCTTAAGGGCACGATCATGGAGTTTGCGCGTCGCTTCTATGATGCGCATGCTGAGTTTAGATTCCGAACATCGTATTTCCCATTCACCGAACCAAGTTGTGAGATTGATATGTCGTGCTTCCTTTGCAAGGGAGACGGCTGTCGAATCTGTAAACATTCGGGCTGGCTTGAGATCTGTGGTGCGGGGATGGTACATCCAAATGTATTGCGTGCATGTGGAATTGACCCAGAGGAATACTCTGGATTTGCATTCGGATTCGGTGTCGAACGTGTTGTGCTGATGATGACAGGTATCGATGATATTCGCATGCTGTACGACAACGACCTGCGAGTCCTGGGTCAGTTCCGATGAAACCCATCATTACTGCTGATGCCATTACAAAGGCCTATCGCACCTCAGATTCTGAAGCGACAACATCTGTCTTGAAGGGCGCTTCGTTAACCGTTCAACACGGTGAAGTAGTTGCATTGATGGGTCCAAGCGGTGCGGGCAAGAGCACGCTGCTGCACATCCTGGCAACGCTCGAGACGTTCGATTCGGGTTCGCTGACCTACGACATTGATGATCGAACGATCGATCTTGCATCGGCAGGTACGTCGACTGTGACGTCGTTGCGACATTCATCAATCGGCGTTGTGTTTCAGTTCCATCACTTGCTACCTGAATTCACGGCACATGAAAATGTGATGATGCCGGGTCTACTCCGCGGTGATCGTGAGGCGGACGTAGCGCAGTGTGCCGATGAGTTGTTAGCGTCCGTCGGCATGATGCATCGGCGTGATCATATGCCGCGTGAATTGTCGGGTGGTGAGCAGCAGCGTGTGGCAATCGCTCGTGCATTGGTAAACCGACCGAGTGTTCTGTTTGCTGACGAACCAACGGGCAATCTTGATCAGGAGCACGCAGAGGCAGTTGCCGATCTCCTCGTTGGGTTGAGCACACGTAATGGTACTGCATGCGTGATTGCGACCCACAGTGTTGAGCTTGCACAGCGCGCTCATCGCATTGTACGGATGGTTGATGGACGCTGCGTTGAGGACCTCCGTGGCTAAGCGACTCGGTAATCTTCTGATTGGATATGGAGTGTTCCTCGTGGTCGCGGGCCTCGTTGGATTTGAGCTCACAGGTGAGACCAGTGCCAGTTCGATCTTGAATGGCGGCTTGTTCGGAACCTTCGTCATTCTCCTCGGAGTTCTTCAACGTCAGGGTCGCATGTGGACGCATCCAGCTGCGCTGTCTGCGGCTGGGATCTTCCTTTTGACGTTTGTGTGGCGTGCATCAATCAAGTGGCACTTCTCAGCATCAGGCGACGCGAGTGCAACGGCAATTGCGATCCTTCTGACCCTCATGAGTTTGGTAAGTGCAGCTGTCGTAGTTGTGTTGTTTCGCCACTACCGACACTAAACGTCGTTATAGACGGACAACGAGGCCACCGCCGAGATTGAACTGAAGAAGCTGCACGAAGGTCGATGCGCCGTAGTTCGTTCCACCAGTACCGAAGTAAAAGCCTACACCCGAGAGAACCATCGGCATGTTCAGTGCTGCCTGGAGTCGCAGTCCGATGGCATCCGTGAGCCATACCTTTGTGCCTGCTGTCAGTGTTCCGAGGAAGCGAACAACAGTTGCATACTGTGGCTTTGAGGGATCGAACACTTCGAGACCAAACATCACTCCACCAAATACATCGGCTTGTCGGTTCAGTGTTGAATAGTACAAGCCGCCAGCTTGAATCATATGGTTGGTCAGGTCTGTGCTGTTTGTACCCACTCCACGAGCACGTTCCTCGCCGTAGGTTGGTTGCACCATGTACTGAAACTCGAACATAATGTTGTTCCGAAGCTTTACATCGATAGCAGCGCCATAGACAGCGCTCGGTGCAATCCAGATCTCTCCGTACGGTGCTCCATTCGATCGGATATACTCGGTTGAGGTTCCGAACATGTATGCAGCGAGTGCGTTCACCTCTACGCGTTGTGCGTGGACAGATGCAGCGGCCGTAGCAATGACAACTAGAAATGTGCAAATGGCAGAGCGCATAGTTCCTCGATTGGGTTAGCGTGTGTGGCCAAAAAGATCAAATTCTGCTGCATCGTCAATCATGACATCGACGAATGTACCAGGTTGCAGCGGACTCTCTGAACGAACATAAACGTCATTGTCAACTTCGGGAGCATCTGCCTCGGTTCGACCTCGATACTCCTGGTCAACAATTTCTTCGATCAAAACGCGCTGCACTGTGCCGACCTTCTGTTGGTTCTTTGCCAACGAAATGTCGCGCTGAATCTCCATGATCCGCTGCATGCGTTCTTGCTTGACTTCCGCAGGAATCGGATCGCCGAGGATGTACGCATAGGTGTCGTCTTCTTGCGAATACTGAAACACGCCAAGTCGGTCGAACTGCTGCGCCGCAACGAATTCCGCGAGCTCATCAACATCAGCTTCGGTTTCGCTCGGATACCCTACGATAAAGGTGCTTCGCAGCGTGATCCCCGGAACATCATTACGAATCTGATCGAGCAACTCTTCCGTGGTGCGACGTGTGATGCCACGTCGCATGTTGCGAAGTACATCTGTTGATGCATGCTGCAACGGCATGTCGAGATACGTGGCGATGTTCGATCGATCACGTATCACTTCAAGAATCTCGGTAGGGAACTTTGCTGGGTATGCGTACATGAGACGAATCCACGCCGCGCCACTTTCATCAGAAAGAGCTCGCAGCAAATCAGGGAGCATCCGGCGTCCCTCGGTGTCCATGCCATAATACGTAGAGTCCTGTGCGACCAGAACCAGCTCTTTGACGCCTTGGCGCACCATTGACTGTGCCTGTGCTACGAGTTGGGGAATGGCGGTCGACCTATGTGTACCTCGCATGATTGGAATCGCGCAGAACGCACACGGATGGTCGCAACCTTCCGAGATTTTCATGTAGGCATAATGCTGGGGAGTGGAGAGGATTCGCTCGCCAAGCAACGAGTACTTGAGATCCGGCGATAGCGCCTTGATGATCTGCTCATACGCTTCCGTCCCAAACACGTGATCTACTTCGGGAATCTCTTCACGAAGATCACTGCCATATCGCTCCGACAGGCAACCTGCCACAACAAGACGCTGGAGCGAGCCCTGTCGCTTCAACTCTGCTGCTTCTAAGATTGCCTGTATACTCTCTTCCTTGGCTGCGTCGATAAAGCCGCAGGTGTTGATAACCAAGGTGTCGGCCTCTTCGACCGTTGCCGCGAGTTCGAGTTGATTGGCATGGAGCTGACCAGCCAAGACTTCGCTGTCGACGGTGTTCTTGCTGCATCCAAGCGTTACGATGTGCACCTTCATGCAAACTTCCTTTGCATGGCTTCAACAACAGCCTGTGGTACGAACTCTGTAATGTCCTGACGGTATCGTCCGAGTTCGCGGATGATGCTGGAATTGAGATAGGTATAGCGTTCGTGTGGCATGAGGAAGATCGTTGAAACGTTCGGCTGCAGTTTGCGATTCATCAACGCAATCTGAAACTCGTATTCGAAGTCGCTCACCGCGCGAAGGCCACGGACAATCACGTCGACGCCATGCTCGTTGGCAAAATCCACTACGAGTCCTGCATGCACCGTGACGGCGACGTTAGGCAAATGAATCAGAGAGGCCTTCGCCATTGCAAGCCGTTCATGCTCGTCGAAGAGGGGGGTCTTCT
This sequence comes from Candidatus Kapaibacterium sp., assembly GCA_030830285.1. GTDB lineage: Bacteria > Bacteroidota > Ignavibacteria > Kapaibacteriales > Kapaibacteriaceae > UBA10438. Next base: position 3,331 of record JAURNF010000211.1, on the reverse strand, counting down.
TGCTGTTTTTTGCAATGACGACGGTGACGGTTTCAAACATCTGCGCAGCACGCTCAATCACATCAACGTGACCAAGCGTGATCGGGTCGAATGACCCTGGATACATAGCGTGTTTCGACATGCAGCAAAGTTACGGCTGTGGGACCTGATGAACGAGAATATCGACAACAGTCGTGCTACGCTCGCGATGCCACACGACGGCGCAGTTGTCAACAGGCAGGAGCGCCTCCTGGTCGCCGTGTTCGACGACGACGAGCGCGTCAGGGGCAAGATGTGGTCGACGCACCAGCTCGTGCACAACAGCATTGCAACAACGCAGATGATACGGTGGGTCGAGAACCACAAGATTCGCAGGATGGAGGTCTCCATGGCGAAGATACTGGAGGACATCTGAGCGAATGATCGTCACCTGCTGGCTAAGGCCAAGATCAATTGCAACGGCTCGTAAGTGTCGACACACCTCTGTGGATGTATCAATCAGGGTCGAAGAAGCTGCACCTCTGCTGAGAGCCTCCCACGACAGCTGACCGCTTCCAGCAAAGAGATCCAAGATAACTGCGCCCTGAAGTGACATGTGGTGCTCGACGACCGAGAACATGGACTCCTTTATCACATCTGTCGTAGGGCGAGTCTGTGTACCCGGTGGCGGTGGAATCTCACGTCCGCGGAGACGTCCGCTATGGATTCTCACGTGACTCGTTCTCCGCAAATGAGGGCAGGACAGGAGCTACAAGAGGTCCAACCAGATGTGCAAGTGCCAACAGCGATCGCTTCGTTGCATCATCGACCGATGCCGCAACACGTCGAAACGGTTGAAGACGTCCAATGATGATTGAGTCATCACCAAGCCGTGAGGCTACCTCTTCGTATCGCGACTTCGTCAGTTCATCACCAAAAAAGAGCACGTGGCTCACCTGGTGCTCTGACGTGCTACGGATACCATAAAAACACTCGACGGCATTTTCTGTATACGATAAGAAGGGATCAACAGGGAAGGCGACGATGCTCTCGACGGTATGTGTAGGACTGATGATTGCACATATCCACATCTCCCCACGAAGGCCCATGAGAACCCAGCTGTGCGGCTGTGGCGCGATGCACGTGAGTGCAACATGAATGTCGCATTGGACATCGGGCACGATGTGTGCTTCTGGACCAATCCGCTGTGCAATGTCATCGACAACGGTGCGCGGGATTGCTGCTAAAGCGCACCACTGTCGATTGGTGCCGCGGGTACGCTCGTTGATGGCGACAATGCGATCAAGTGTTGGATCAATATCAGGTAGGCACGTCGATATCTCAAAGGCCGTACGCACCGGTGCATCGTCGTCTGCGTCTACCGGGAAATGATGCCACCGAGTCGCAGAGGCGTGCAGTGCTACCGTTACTGTCGCATCCATCCTGAGATCGGATCGAATGTCGGCTGTTGGCGCATACTCCCTGTACGACGAAATCACAGGTGCTTCGCCATCAGTATCCCACTGTGCGACGAGCGTTCGCTTCGGATGAAGGTAGATCGTTGTGTGCATTGCTGTGAATTTACGGCGCCGTTACATACGGTCGGATGCGCTCAAGCTTCTTCTCTCCGATACCCTTAACGTCGAGTAGGTCGTCCACGGATGTGAATCTGTTCCGTTTTCGTGCCTCAGCAATGGCCTGCGCGGTAGCAGGGCCTACGCCAGGGAGGGCGTCGAGCTGCGAGACGCTTGCCGTGTTAAGATTGACTGTTCGAATAGCACGTGACATTGCGGCGTTCGTGGGCGATCCAGAATAGTGTGTGGGAGCGTCAGACTTGACGGCATCTGCTGGAGCTTTGGTGGCCTCAGCACGATGCAAGGAGTCGAGTAGTTGCTCGATCCTCCGAGCTGTGGCATGCTCATGGAGTTCTGTGGTGTCGGATAAGCGCGACGCTCCATATCCCACGACGAGTGCTGTTGCAACGATGAGGAACGCTCTGGCTTCAAGCGCGGTGACGTTCAGGTGCTGACGAGTGTGTTCGATCCAACGCATCACAAACAACAAGTTGTGTGGTACGCGCTAGGATCCATCTCGGCTAGGAGAACGCGCCTTTAATCTTCTCGAAGACATCAGAGCGACGCCGTTGATCCTTCGGCGTGAAGTGCTCGCTTTTACCGAGTTCTTTGAGAGTGTCCTTTTCCTTGCTTGAAAGCTTCGTAGGTACGTAGATATTGAACCGCACGTACTGATCACCACTACCCTTGCCATTGAGGTGGGGAATGCCTTTCCCCTTCATCCGCAATGTCGATCCAGGTTGTGTGCCGGGCTCGATGGTAAGTACCGATTCACCGAACAACGTCCGCACTGGGATGTCACCCCCGAGTGACGCTGTGATGAAGTCCGATGTGACGTCGATGTACACATCATCTTCCTCACGCTCGAATACGTCGTGCTCTTGCTCCTCGATAACAACGATTGCGTCACCGGCTTCGCCACCACGGCGGCCTGCATGCCCCTTGCCGGTAACGGTGAGATAGTTACCTGTGTGCACACCGACAGGAATCGTGACTTTCACAGTTGTTTCGCCTTCGACGCGCCCTTCACCATGGCATGTATCGCAAGGGTCCTTAAGGATTTCGCCTGTTCCACTACACGGGGCGCACGGCGCTACATTGATGAACTGTCCGAAGACACTGCGTGATACCTGGCGGAGCTCACCCGTACCTTGGCATGTTTGACATGTCGACATGCCACTGCCTTCCTTTGTGCCAGAGCCAGTGCATGTTCCGCAGGCTTTCCAATGGCGAAGCTTGATCGTGCGCTCAACACCAGTTGCAATGTCTTCAAGGGAAAGGGGCATGCGGACTTTAAGATCTGCACCTGGCTCTTTGTGCGAGCGGCGACGTCCACCTGAACGTTGCTGACCGAACATATCGCCAAAGATGGATTGACCGAAAATGTCGCCAAAGGCACTGAAGATGTCGTTGATGTTGCTGTACTGATGGTAGTCTTGTCCACCACGCATTCCTGCGTGACCGAACTGATCGTACCGCGAACGCTTCTCTGGGTTGGAAAGTACCTCGTAGGCCTCTGCAGCCTCCTTGAACTTCGTCTCGGCGTCCGGATTGTCTGGATTGCGATCGGGATGATACTGCATCGCAAGCTTGCGATAGGCCGACTTGATCTCATCGGCAGAGGCAGAACGTGTGACGCCCAGAACTTCGTAATAGTCGCGTTGTGACATGGTAGACTTCAGAGTGATGTGTTATTGAGTCGGACCGGCAGATGTGATCACCTTTGCGTGACGCAGCACACGCTCGTGAAGCGCGTATCCACGCTGCACGGTCTGAATGACATGGCCTTCAGGAACGTC
>JAURNF010000210.1 GCA_030830285.1 Candidatus Kapaibacterium sp. | reverse complement strand
TGAACTGTGCGATAGCCGTATTAAAGCTCAGCGCATCAATGTCCTCACGCGTTTTCTTGATCGTGGTGTGAAGCACGAGATCTTGCTCAGGCGTACACGGCACATCAGCAACAGCTGATGATCGAGTACCATCTTCGCTTACGATCATGCGCCACGTACGATTGAGGAATCGTGAGATGCCGTCAATGCCTTGTGTGTTCCATGGCTTTGATGCTTCGAGTGGACCCAAGAACATTTCGTAGAGACGCAGGGCATCGGCGCCATGCGACGCGATCACATCATCTGGGTTGACAACGTTGCCGAGCGACTTGGACATCTTCCGTCCGTCTTCGCCCATGATCAGACCCTGGTGGAAGAGACGTGAGAACGGCTCTGCTGTGGAGACCAGTCCGTAATCGAACATCACGTGCTGCCAGAACCGAGCATACAACAAGTGCAGCACGGCATGTTCACCACCACCGATGTACAGGTCAACACCGGTTGATCCCATCCAGTAGCGTTCTTTTTCCGCATCGACGAACGTGTCGTTGTTGTGCGGATCGATATAGCGCAAGAAGTACCAGCACGACCCTGCCCATTGCGGCATCGTGTTCGTCTCGAACCGACCGTGCTTACCAGTTTTTGGATCCACCACGTTGATCCACTGTTCAACCGTTGCCAACGGTGATTCACCAGTGCCAGCGGGTTGAAAGCTCTGCACGTCTGGCAAGAGCAACGGCAACTCGTCGGCGTCGAGCGCACGACGTGTTCCATCGTCGAAGAAGAGAATCGGGATTGGTTCGCCCCAATAGCGCTGACGTGAGAAGAGCCAGTCGCGCAGACGGTATTGGATGCGCCCCTTACCCTGACCAGATTGTTCGAGCCATGTGATGATCGTACGGCGTGCATCCGCAGATGTCTGTCCGTCGATGCTTACGTGAGCGCTTGATGAGTTGCATGCAGTGCCATCATCACTGAATGCTTCCTGTTGTACATCACAAGTGCCACTTGATGGCTGCACAACTTGGACGATAGGGAGGTTGAACGCAGTTGCGAATGCATGATCCCGCTCGTCATGTCCGGGCACGGCCATAATTGCGCCTGTGCCATAGTGTGCCAGCACGTAGTCAGCGATCCACACAGGTACGTGCTGTCCTGTTGCTGGATTGACTGCGAAGGCACCAGTCCACACACCTGTCTTTGTTTTGTTCAGCTCTGTTCGCTCGAGATCACTCTTGAGTGCAGCCGCATCGCGATACGTTGCAACATCAGAACGATGTGCGTCCGTTGTGATCTGTTCGACCAATGGATGCTCTGGAGCAAGCACAACATAGGTTGCGCCAAACAAGGTGTCTGGTCGCGTTGTAAACACGTGGACACGTTGCTCAGAGCCCACAAGATTGAATGTGATCTCGGCGCCCTCGCTGCGACCAATCCAGTGACGTTGCATGTCGAGCGTTGACGACGGCCAGTTCAACGTGTCGAGGCCTGCGAGCAATCGCTCTGCATACTCAGTAATGCGCAGCATCCACTGGCGCATTGGCTTGCGTTCAACGGTGTAGCCCTTGCCCTTCCATTCATCGACTTCTTCGTTGGCCAGAACAGTGCCGAGTTCCTCGCACCAGTTCACCGGGATGTTGGCGATGTAGGCCAAGCGGTGTTGATCGCGATAGGCTTCTTGCTCAGCTGCATCGGTGATATATGCTGGAATAGGGAGTTCGTCAATCGGACGTGCGCGTTGCAATGCGCGATCGAACCACGACGAATACATCTTCAGGAACATCCACTGCGTCCAGCGGTAATACTCTGGTGTTGTGGTGTTGACCATGCGCGACCAATCGTAGTCGAACCCGATTGCTTGCAGCTGTCGCGTAAAGGTTGTGATGTTGCGTTCGGTGATGATTGCAGGATGAATGTTCTCCTTCATCGCCTGACGTTCTGTGGGAAGACCGAAGGCATCGAAGCCCATAGGGTGGAGAACGTTAAACCCCGACATCCGCTTGTAACGGCTCACGATGTCCGATGCCGTGTAGCCTTCCGGGTGTCCGATATGAAGGCCCTGTCCGGACGGATACGGGAACATATCGAGCACATAGTACTTTGGCTTCGATGTGTCGTCGGAGGTGCGATAAATCTGCTGGTCAGCCCAGGCGGACTGCCACTTTTGCTCGATTGAGGAAAACGGGTACTGCATGGCGCAAAGATACCGCGTATTTTCGAGCTCATTTCGCCACAATTACCGCCTCAACCCTATGAACTACGTACAACTTGGTCGCACCGGACTTCGCGTATCGCAACTGTGCCTCGGCACAATGAACTTCGGTCACGTGGTCGAGGAGCAGGAGTCGTTCCCTGTGATGTCGCGTGCCCTTGAGCACGGCATCAATTTCTTCGACACGGCGAATGTGTACGGATTCGACAAGGGCGTTGGACGCACGGAGACTGTGATCGGGAACTGGATTGCGGAAGATCCCTCACGTCGTGACAAGATCGTTCTGGCAACCAAGTTTTACGGGTCGATGGGGCCGGGTGTGAATGATCGCGGTTGCTCAGCCTATCACATCCGTCAGTCGGTGGAAGATTCACTGCGCCGCATGAAGACCGATCGCATCGATCTTCTGCAGATGCACCATATCGATCGTAGCACACCATGGGAAGAGGTGTGGCAGGCGATGGATGTGTTGATCCAGCAGGGCAAGGTGCTCTACGTGGGCTCGTCGAACTTTGCAGCATGGAACATCGCCATGGCTAATGAGCGAGCAGCGCAGCGTCACATGGTCGGACTCGTGAGCGAGCAGAGTGTGTACTCATTGCGTAATCGACGTATCGAGCTTGAGGTGATCCCAGCAGTGAAGGCCTACGGCATGGCACTCATTCCATGGAGTCCGCTCGCCGGTGGTATGCTCTGTGGCATCTTCTCGGTCGAGGATACCGTGCGCCGCAAGCGTCCGCAACTTCTTGCATCAGCAGAGACGATGCGTCCGCAGATTGAAGCATACGAAGCACTGTGTCGTAAGATTGGTGTTGACTATGCTGATGTAGCACTCGCGTGGGTGCTGCAGCGAGATGGTGTGACAAGCCCAATCATCGGACCTCGCACGATTGCACAGCTCGATGCAAACGTTGCCACACTCGACATCACGCTTGATGCTGAAGTACTTGCTACACTCGACGAAATCTGGCCAGGCGAAAAGAACCAAGCGCCCGAAGCATACGCGTGGTAAGCGCTTAGAAGCGTAGGCGCATTACACCAATGGCGAGAGACATCACTGGCTGCTTTGCAGCGAGGTAGGTGACGACGTCGCGTGAGCTGACACCCAGTTCCCATGTTCCACCGAAGAAGGAGAACATCACGGATACTGGCACGAACACGCCCATGGTGCCGCCCCAACCAACGCCACCACCGAGCTTGATCCACGTGAGTGGTCGATAGTCAATCCCTGCGCTAACCAACGGTTGCTCGAGTGAACCTGCTGATCGATTGATCGATGCGATCACATCGACACCGATGCGCGTGCGGTAGTTCACGAAGTACGACGCACCGAACTTCGCGCGAGTTGGTAGTTCGGTTGCTGCTGTCTGAAGACCACCCCACTTGAAGAACCCACCATCTCCTGTAATCAGCTGTGCTTCGTTGAAGATGTTGTAGTTATTGAACCCGGTGCTCGAGAGTCCATTCAGCACCGTATCGCCAGCGGTAAACACATTCCCGTCGAAGGTCATCTTCCCCAAGTCGATCATTGACGCACTTAACGTGAGGTCGCCCAACTCCAGCGTTGCACCGAGGTCCATACCCCAGCCAAGACCGACGGGAGCAAGCGCACTGCCCGGGATGTATGAGGGTGTGTTTGCATTACCATAATTGATGCCGAAGTACGGACTTAGAGCGCTTCGCGCTGCGAAGTTCGTGCCGTCGGCCCGGGCGTCGAGATAGGCAAATGCTTCCAGAGCCTTTGCTGTTACGCCAGCGTAGAGCTTCACGTGTCGGAAGTTGAGCAGTCGAACGCCGTACGACGCTGCATACTCACGATACCACACCATCGACAACATCGTTCCGTTGAACAACTCCGAATAGCGCTTCGGACGTTTCGCGAATCCAACAGTGTCGCCACGCCAGTTCACAGCTAGTGAGTCGAAATACGCGGCTTGACGTCCTTCAAAGATCACCGAAGCTGCTTCGTTATTGAGTACGAAGTTTCCCGAGCCCCGCTCGCGCACGGTGAACGCAATCCCACCAGCCCACTGCGTTTGGACTGAGAGTCCTATGAGGATGACATCAGCATTGAAGCGAATACCATTGCCGCTGAACGCATTTGCGGCTGCAACCTTCTGCTCTGGAGTGAACTTTACGCCGCCTTGCTGAAGGATAACGTCGAGAAGTCCATCCTTCGAGATTGCATTGCTATGCACCGATGCTCCGCCCTCGAGCATCGTAAATGCCCAGTCTTTCCGACGCCTTGATACGCCGCTGCCAAGGGGCTCAGCCAGCGTGAAGATCTCCGTTTCAGGCACGAAGCCCAGGTTCGCTGGATTTACGCCAACGCACTGGTAATCAGTAGCGGTTGTTGAGAGGAACGCGGCATGACCAATACGCGCAAAGTCGCTCGACTCAGATTGCGCACACAACAGCATACCCGTACCATGCAGCATGCACAACACAAGCAATACACGAATGTGCAGCCTTATGCCCGGCGTACGCGATCGATCCATTCAGCTATGCGGATTGCTTGTGCACCGTCATCAAGTGTGACGGCAGCATCCGATCCAGTGGTGATGCTTGTGATGAATGCACGTTGTTCTTCTGCGATAGCATTCACAGCATCAACGTGGGGCGTATCGAACACGATCATCTTATCGCCGTGCTCGGTGTTGATCGTGCCAAGAGGTACGTGATGCGATGGATCCATCTGTGCAGAGTCGATCAAGCGATACAGTTCGACACTGCCCGCTGCGAGATCCATCGACACATAGCTATCGCGCTGAAACACACGTAGCTTACGCATTGGTTTTGCGGAGATGCGAGATGCCGTGATGTTTGCAACACAGCCATTGGCAAACGTCAGGCGTGCGTTGCAGATGTCTGGGGTTGCGGTGAGCACTGCCACGCCCGTTGCTTGCACGTCGACCACCTCGCTCTTGGTCATCCACAGCAGCAAATCGATGTCGTGGATCATCAAGTCGTGAATCACGCTCACATCAATCGCGCGTGGCTTGAATGTTGCCAGACGATGTGCTTCGATGAAGACAGGTTCGATTGTATAACCAGCGAGTGCTCGCACCGCCGGATTGAACCGTTCAACATGTCCAACTTGGATAATCCGGTTTGATGAGCGAGCATGATCGCGCAGAGCGACTGCTTCGCCATAGGTAGCCGTAACGGGCTTTTCAATGAAACAGTGAAACCCACGGTCGAGGCACGCAGTGGCGAGCTCAAAGTGCAGCGATGTTGGTGCGGCGATGATGACGGCATCTACATCTGGCATGACATCGATCGATGGATACCATGTGGCGCCGTGCTCGGCAGCAACAGCACTTCCGCGTGCTTGATCTGGATCAACGATCCCAACAAGCGTAATGTCGGACTGTTGCGCGGCGAGGCGCGCGTGGATTGTTCCGAGGTGACCTGACCCAATAACGGAGATTCGCATCCACGAATCTACGATCATTTAGGGCTCCGTCGCGACCGAGGATGGGCTTGTTTGTAAGCGTCCTTGAGTCGCTCGACACTCACGTGCGTGTAGACCTGCGTAGTTGACAGCGACGAGTGCCCCAACATGTCGCTCACTGCAGAGAGGTCCGCGCCGTTATCGAGCAAGTGCGTTGCAAAGGAGTGACGCAAAATGTGTGGACTCTTCCGGTCGGCCTCGGTAATGGGGC
>JAURNF010000209.1 GCA_030830285.1 Candidatus Kapaibacterium sp. | reverse complement strand
TGAAGAACCGCCACTGGGCGCCCAGCTGCGTCCCTACATCGAGTCCACGCATACGCTCGCCAAACTCCAGATTGCGCTCCACAACCTCTGGTCGAATACCTACCTGTCCGATCCCCGTTGCGCCACTCGAAGTACCAAGCATCCAGCCTAGGTAGCCCCCTCCAAGCAGAGACCACGATGGCGTAAGCGCAAATCGGGCAAGCACCGGCAGCTGGAGGTAGCTGTTGTTGAACGCGCCCACGGCCGTACCTGTGAAGGTGGTATTTACCTCGAGGATCGTGCTGGAGCCATCCGGCAGTGCGATGGGTACCCGATCGATGTAGGGCTGCTGACTGAGGGGTGTTTCAAATCGTGACGCGTACTTCACGAATTGTGGTTCGACGACGACGCTGAGTGCATCGCTCACCGGGATATCAACCGACACGCCACCAAGAAGTCCGGGCACCGCTTCGCCTTTCGCGCCCGTTGGAATGTCTGACAGCGGAATTGGGGATCCCACCGCGAGTCCGATACGAACGGCAACAGATGGCTGCTGTGCGAACACAGTACATGCTGCACACATAACAAGGATGATCGAGAACAAACGGTTCATGCGATCACCTCACGACGAGTGTGCACGTATTCCAGCAAGGCCGGTCCTGTCCATCGAACCCTTGCACAACCCAGAGTCCACTCTCCCACATGTGCACATCTACACGTCCATCAGCGCTTAGCAGTTGTGCAACCGCGCTACGTCCGTCGAGCGAAGTTGCTCGCACGCGCGTGACATGCTGCGGGACAACGAGGGTGTGCGACGCAGCGATCATCGTGCGTGCGCCTGCGTCGTCATTGACCGAGCTCGGTTGATACTCGAAGGCGACATCATCGATCCATAGCGTCGATCCAACACTTCCGCGGAAGAACTCACCGGCGGCGCTCGATGCTGCAACCACGATCATCGTATCAGCTTCTTCCGTCAACGTACCATTGAATGCGATCTCGAACGGCGTCCACGAAGCAACACGCTCCTTCACGATGATCGCTGCAGATGCTACGAGTTGACGTGATGAGCCATCCCACCGCGTAAGCTGCGCGTAGATCGATGCTGAATCCGATGCAGTTGGTTCGTACTTCATCCATCCGCGAAACACACGAGGAAGGCTACCTGTAAACGGAATTCCTCGCTGAGCGCTCGCTACCGGATTCGCAAGGTTCAGTGCGAAGCGTCCGAGAAACACCGAGCCAGAGGCAATCTGACCGAAGATGCTTCGCGTTGTGAGCTTCGCGGAAAACGTGCCCGAATGCGCATCGGTTGATTTCTCGCACACAGGATCAGCACCGGCAGCAACATGGATTACACCATTGCCAGAAGCCCATCCCATCGATGGCTCTTCGTAATCTTTGAACACCGCCGATCCCTTCACGAGCGTCCATTCCTCGAACCCTCCATTTGGAACCGGCTGTTGCGCAGCAGCTGTTGCGCACATCAGTACTGCTACACCACACAGCAATACCCTTCGCATGAAACCTCCCCAATTCAACGTGGGTAGAAAATCGCGAATTTTGCGACATGCATCATCCGATTTCCCTCAAGCGTCTCAACGACGTCGTCCTCGCCTCGCAATGGAGCGACGGGTTCGCATCATCCATCCTCCTATCAGACCTCCGCGAGGCATGTCCATGCGCGTATTGCACCGGTGAAGAGATTATGGGGCAAACAGTGTTCCCCGGCATGAAGACGCTTCAGCCAGGTATGAACGAGCTCGCGTCGCTTACGCCCGTTGGCAACTATGGCGTGCAAGCATCATGGAAGGACGGACACGATAGTGGCATCTACTCGTGGGAGATGCTCCGCACTGTATTCGAGCAGAAGAAGCTCAGCGACGAAACACTTGCAGAGATCGGGCGCCAGCTGGGCGGTTGAGGCGTTACCTCACCACCACCGAGCGTCCACCATCGACGCCGATGATTTGACCGGTCATCCATGAGCCATCTGCACTGAGGAGATGCGCTGCGAGGCTCGCCACATCATCTGCTGTGCCGAGGCGTGGCAATGGATGCATGTTCGCAATTGCGGTTCGTGCGGTGTCTGACCCAGCAACGGTTGCGCCGAGTTCGGTATCGAGAAGTGATGGTGCAATTGCATTCACGCGTACAGCAGGCGCAAGCTCTGCAGCAAGTGCAACGGTTAGTCCTTCCACCGCTGCCTTCGCCATCGCAATCGACGCATGCGATGCGAAACCACGTCGCGCTGCAATGCTTGAGAAGAGCACAACTGACGCGTTGCCATGTGCCTTCAACGCCGGCAAGGCTGATTGTACAGCGCGCGCGGCAGCTACTGCATTGAGCGTGAAGTCGTCAATCATGTCTGCCGCTGTAATGCGATGCAACGGTCGGATGCGAATCGATCCAACAGCAAAGGCGATTCCGGCAACGGGTGACCCTGCATCCTGCGCAACACGCTCGAACAGCGCATCATCACGGACGTCGCCACATGTGTATGTGCATTGCAGTTCCGCAGCGAGCTCTTGGAGCCGGTCCTCACGACGTGCAACAAGGTGCACTGCCGCTCCGGCGCGTGTGAGACGTCGTGCGAGCGCTGCTCCAACGCCCCCTGTTCCACCGTAGATGATGATGCGATTTGCCATGTCCATGCGCTCCATTCTGTGAACCAAATGCGCAACGGTAACGTTATCGCTCCCTGAATCGTTCGGCGATCAAGTATTTTCGCCGACGGCTATTCTACACAAACAGACACGTAACGCTATGTCACGCATCATCCACGCGCCTCACGGCTCCACCCTCAACTGTAAGAACTGGGAGCTTGAAGCAGCGTATCGCATGATTCAGAACAATCTCGATCCTGCGAATGCAGAACGGCCAGAAGACCTCATCGTGTA
>JAURNF010000208.1 GCA_030830285.1 Candidatus Kapaibacterium sp. | reverse complement strand
TCGTCGAACGCTATCGATCCTGCGTTCAGAATCTGCCCTTGGTGGCGGATAACGATGGCTGTGAGTTGTGGCTTCCAGAAGAACACGAACGTGGCGTCTATCCCGCGACGCGTTCCGCAATCACACGGTCGCGCATCGCACTTGTCCCAGGAGCGCATCATGCCACGAAGCGATGGCCGGTTGCGCGGTATGCGGAACTGGCGGCATCGCTCGTTCGCCGCGGACACGAAGTCGTGCTCCTTGGGGGTCCGTCTGATGTTGAGCTCTGCAGTGCCGTCGAGGCTGCCGCTGGCGTCCCTATGCTGCGTGCTGATGGGGCAACATCGATTGAAGCGACCGTTCGGATGATCGACACCTGCGCATGCGTTGTCACCAACGACACCGGAGTGATGCATATAGCTGCCGCACGGAGAGCGCCCGTGGTTGCACTCTTCGGATCAACGGTGCGAGAGTTAGGCTTTGCACCGTATGGAACGCAGTGCCTCATTGTTGAGCATGACGTAGCATGCCGACCCTGCTCGCACATCGGACGCAGCACCTGTCCAAAGGGACATTTCCTCTGCATGGAGGGGATCACCGTTGGTAATGTTCTTCACGCAATTGATGAACTTTTGTGACGGCACGATTCTTGCTTTAGTCCCTCCATGATTGGAATCGTTCTTGTCGGTGCAGGGAACATCGCACAGAGTATTCACCTGCCAATGTTTTCAGCGATGCCTGGAGTTCGCATCGTTGCCATTTGCGACCGCCAGATCTCGAAGGCTCGTATCCTCGCAGAGAAGTACGGCATTCCGCACGTCTTCCGCTCACTCGACGATGCTCTGTCGCTCGATGGAGTTGATGCCGTTGTGGTGACCACCTCAACCGATGCCCACGCGAGTGTTGCCATGCAAGCGATGGAGGCAGGAAAGCACGTCTTCGTTGAGCGCCCGGCAGCACGAACCTTGCAGGAGACGCTCGACATGCGCACGTTGGCGCAAGACCGCGGCGTGCAAGTGATGATCGGTATGAATCATCGATTCCGACCAGACGTCGTCAACATGAAGAATGCCGTGGATCGCGGTGAGATCGGTTCGCCGTACTACGTCAAGGCCGGATGGGTGAAACAACGCTCTACCGACGCTCGGTGGTTGGCCAATGCCGATATGTCGGGTGGTGGTGTGTTGGTGGACCTTGGCGTGGCGGTGTTGGACATGATCCTGCACGTCTTTGATTTTGGCCGCGTGCGCAGCGTGATGGCGTCGACTTTTCACCACGAGACAAAGTCTGTTGAAGACGTTGTCGTGGCAATGCTTCAGTTCGAAAACGGCGCAATCGCCACCATAGAAACAAGTTGGTCGCTTGTCCGTGCCGAGGATCTGTATTACTGCAATGTGTTCGGTAAAAAGGGAAGTGCCTACATCAACCCGTACCGCCTTGTTCGGAAACAGGGTACGACAATTCAGTCGACCTCAACACCGCAGAAGAAGACGCAGCTCGAGATCTACCGCAAGAGCTACGAATCCGAGATCAAGCATTTCGTGAATGCTGTTCGGGGTGTGGTGCCGATGATCTCAACAATTGATGAGGCCTGCGAGCGGATGAAGATTGTGGAAGCTCTCTACGCAAGTGCTGAATTGAAGCGCGAAATCGTCATCCCGTAGCCTCAACGGGAAAAATGGTGGGGAAAACGGTGGATAACCACCACGCACCATTGCATAGTTTGCCTCTATGGCAAGCCGTACACGAACACCGACAGATGCCGACGAGATCCGCTCCGGCAACATTCCACCGCATTCCACCGACGCAGAAGTTGCTGTGTTGGGAGCGATGCTCATTGATAAAGACGCTGTTTCAAAGGTCGTCGAAGTTGTCGACGCCGAGTGCTTCTATCACGAGAAGCACGTTCTGATCTTCAAGGCCATGATGGCCATGTTCGAGCGTGGCGTTACGATCGACCTCGTGTCGCTCAGCGATCAGCTTCAGCGCGACGGAACACTCGAGCGCGTTGGCGGCATGTTTGCCCTCACTGAGATCAGTGTCCGCACTGTTTCATCGGCAAACGTTGAGTATCACGCGCGCATTGTCCTTGAGCGCTTTCTCAAGCGCCAACTCATCAAGGTTGCGGGCGAAATTGCACAGCAATGCTACGACGAAACCACCGACGCACTCGATGAAGTCGACCGCGCCGAGCAGCGCATCTTTGAGGTAGCTGAAAAGCGACTACGCCGATCATACTCGGGCATGAAGAAGCTCACGAAAGATGCCATTGAGCGCATCTTCTCGATGTCAGCTGGCGAGGGCGACGGCATTACGGGCGTTCCAACGGGATTTACACAGCTGGATCAATTGCTGAGTGGACTCCAGCCTTCGGACTTGGTGATTGTTGCTGCACGTCCGTCGATGGGTAAGACCGCATTCGCTCTGTCCGTAGCTCGTGAGGCCTCACGACGTGGCAAAGCCGTTGGCATCTTCTCGCTCGAAATGTCTGCCCAGCAGCTTGTGCTGCGTTTGATCTCTGCTGATGCGGCCGTTGGCCTGCAGGCATTGCGCAGTGGACGCCTCTCGAATGCCGAAATGCATGAGATTGTGACGCGCGTTGATAGTCTGATGAATGCGCAGATCTACATCGACGATTCTGCAGGTTTGTCGCCAGTGGAGTTCCGAGCGAAGTGTCGTCGAATGAAGATGGAGCACAAGATTGACCTTGTGATGGTCGACTACTTGCAGTTGATGCATGCTCCGAAGGCGGAAAGCCGCGAGCGCGAAATCTCGGTGATCTCGCACACGCTCAAGGCCGTTGCCAAAGAGCTCAACATCCCAGTGATCGCCCTGTCGCAGCTCAATCGTACCCTTGAGGCGCGCGCCGACAAGCGTCCGATGCTCTCAGACTTGCGCGAATCGGGCTCGATCGAGCAGGATGCCGACGTTGTGATGTTTATCCACCGTCCTGAGTACTACAAGATCACAGCCTTTGAGGACGGTCGGTCGACTGAAAACATCGCTGAAATCATCGTCGGAAAGCAGCGAAATGGTCCAACAGGCGATATCCGCCTGTTCTACCAAAAGGAGCTTGCAGCGTTCCATGATCTCACGTTCAATCGAGATGCGTTCGACGTAGCGCCCGATGTGGGCCTGCTGCCAGAGTCAGACGCCCCATTTTGACGAGAATATCGTTGCTGTAACCATGCCCCTGTCGTAGATTCATTCGTTCTGTTCACGGGGAGGTACCGAGTGATGTTGCTACGTCTGGGGATCGCACTTACGCTCGCATGTTGGATCTGTCCTGCCATATCTGCGCAGGGAGATTCGAGTGCAGTTCTGCGCTTGCTTGAGCCTGTCGGAGGGGAAGTGTATTACACTCCTCGCGTATCGGAGATCACAATCCGCTGGGATGGTGTCGACGATACCACGGCTGTGCGACTTGACTACTCGTCAAACAACGGACTGTCGTGGACGATCATTGCCGACAGCGCACGTGGTGGTTCATTCGTATGGGATATCCGAACAGTCGGACTCTCGACGTTCTTCCGTGTACGTGTGACGCAGCTGCGTCCGCCCCGCGCCGAAGACAACATTGTCTACCGTGGCCACGGTAACCCCGTTACCGATGCGTGGTGGTCGCCCTCGAACGAACGCGTCGTTAGCGTTGCTGCAGATCCCCATATTTGGGATTCGCGTGTTTCGGCTTCCAGCCCTCTCCAGACGCTACCGGGTGCACGGGCGTCGTACTACAGCGTTCGATGGAGTGCTGATAGCTCTACCATCGTCACAGGGTCGGATGATAACGCTGCGCTCGTGTTCGATGCACGAACGCTTACGTTGCGGTCGACACTGCGTCATCCAGACATTGTTACAAAGGTCGAGATCGATTCAACGGGCGCATGGCTCTTTACGCGTTGCGATGACAACCGTGTTCGTGTGTTCAATCTCCCTTCGACAACTCCACGGGCAACACATAACGCCGGATCTACACTCGATGACATGAATGTCAACGCCAACGCGACGCGCGTGTTGTTGTCCGCATTCGAAGCTCGTGTATACGGCCGCAACGTCGGTCTGCCTCTTACGTACAACCAGCAGACGACAGGTGTGATTTCGGGTGCGTTCTCGCCGGATGGAACTTCGATCTGCACCATTGGTGGTGACGCATCAATCCATGTGTGGAAGAGTGACTCTGCAAAGCGCATCTGGAGTGCATCGTCGCCTCGCGAAGGCGTGCGCAGCGTTGCATACTCAGCCGATGGTACGCGCATCGCAGTTGGTATGGCAGACTCCACGGTAACAGTGTGGAATGCAACCAACGGTGACCTCGTTGCTACACTCCGTGGGTATCGCGGAGCAGTTCGCATGGTTGCCTTTACGCCAGATGGGGCGCATGTCGCAGGTGCATCAGACGACAACTTTGCGCGCGTACATCAGATTGCAACTGGACGTGTCGTGGCATCGCTGCAGCACGGTGATGATGTACTTATTGTGCGATGGGATCGCAAGGGAGAACGTCTGCTCACGACGTCTCGCGATGGCACGGCACGTATCTGGCAAGTACTCGAAGTGGTGCTTCAATCGGATACAAGCGGTGCGTTTACGATCGCACCGCCGCCTCCTGCGTTTGCGAGGTTTACAACCACTGGCGACACATTGGATATTCGTGAATCGACGACGCTATCGGTCGGACTCGAAGCTGCGCAGTTTCTTGATCTCGCAGATATCGACAGCGTACGTTTGCGGATTGAATATGACCCGTCAATTCTTCATCGCACATCCTCTACGTTCTCGCAGATCGACGTCATCGAAGACGTGGTCACCGACACAGCCGGTATCCGCAGAAGTCGTGAGCAGCTCGAGATACAAGTCGCGTTACCAACAGCTGATGTGGTGCTCGGTACGATCAGCTTTGTTGCAACGCTCGGACAAGACAGTGTGACGGCACTTCAGATTACGCGCGTAACGCAAATTGGCAAGGGTCCTGGTATGCGCACAGAAACTTCGTATCAGCCAGTGCTTGTGCGAGGTATCTGTCGATCAGGAACAGATCCTCGACTGTACACATCGCTCGGAACACCGCTGATCCTGCGTTGGAGATCAACGCGCGAAGGCATCCGCATCAACTGCGATCTTGCAGAGACGGCGTCGGCCGTATTCACACTCTACGACATTCTTGGTAGAGCACTGTGGACTGATCGCGCAACAGGTGCTGAGCAGCGCCAGCGCACGGTAGAGCGCACCATTCCATGGGATGTGCTTTCAGGTGTCGGTTTCGTTGTGGTTGAAACACCAACGCAATCATCAAGCATCATTGTTGCCGGAGGTTCACGATGATGCGACGATTCGTTGTAGCTGCAAGCATCTTGGCGTGCTTCAGCATTAGCACTGCCACATCTCAGTGGTGGAAAGTCGATACACCAGAGGATGTCTCGCTCTTTCAACTGGGCATGAGCATCAACGGTGGTTACGCGATGCATAGCGGCGACATCGTGCTTCCACAAGCGCCAACATGCTGTGGTGGTTACTCTACAGCACAAGGTATCGGACCAGCCTTGTCCATCTTCCTACGTCAGGAACTTGGCAAGGCTCTGCGGCTTACGCTGCGTGGCACGTACGCGTCCTATGATGCAACATTTTCGGTTGACCAAGCAATCTTCGTTACCAACGCAACGGAGGGTGTAACACGCCACACTCTCGATACACGGCTTGGTTGGGTAGGGGGCGAGCTCCTGTTTGATTGGCGCATCACGTCGCCGCTTCGTCTGATGTTCGGTGGCTCCGCGGGATTCATGTCGCCAGCGACATTCTCACAGAAAGAGACACTCATTGTTCCAGGCACAGGGACGTTCGAGAATGGACGTCGCACGCGGAATGAGTTGAGTAACGTTGAATTGGAAGGAATGCGCTCGCCGATCCTCGGTGCAGTCGTTGGTCTGGGATTCGACATACCGATGACGGACAACCACTCGGTTGTTCTTACGCCTGAAGTGCTCTACACGATGGGCCTCAATGATCTTCACACGGATCTGCCGTGGAAGGCGAACCTCCTGCGGGTTGGTGCGAGCCTAGCATTCTCGCTCAATGCGCCAGAGCCACCGATGCCGGTTGATCGCAAGCGTGAGTCATTCATTGATTCGCTCATCGTTGATGTCAATCCAGACGCGCAGGAACGTCGTGCTGATGGAATCGAGCGCATCACGATCGACACAGTCGTGGGCGAAGATCTTGTGACAATCACAGAGCGGCTCTACCGCACAGACACATTGTTCCGTCCGCTGCCGCCTGAGATCAATGCTGCAATTGCGGCCCGTGCAGTCTATCCTGATGGATCACAGAAGTCGGAGTTCGTGATCAATGTGTCGACGCAGTTCATCACGGAAGCATTGCCAATTCTACCAGTGGTATTCTTCGAGTCGCAAGCCATCTCGCTGTCGTTCCGGTACCACCAGGTTGCTTCATCAGCTGAGTTCAAGTTGTCGGACGTAGCACCGCGCACTACCGCTGTTCACCGTGACATTCTCAACATCCTTGGTGAGCGGATGACCGCGATGCCAGAAGCATCGATCCGACTGCGTGGTACGGCTGATCCAACAACAGAAGGTGGTGATTGCGACCTTGCGCGAAATCGTGCGCAAGCGGTGAAGAATTACCTCGTTCGTGTATGGAACATCTCCGAGTCCCGTATTACAATCGAAAGCGGTTCGGCTACCTGCGCTCCAGAACGTCCAACACGTCAGCAGAGCGAATCGGGTTATTCGGAAAACCGCCGCGTCGAGATCATTCCTTCTGACGTGCGTCTGCTTGGATCGGTGGCGAAGCGTCGCTTTAACGAAGCACGCACAATCGATCCGCCAAAGATTACATTCGACCCTTTGGGAACATCACAGCGCTATGTAACAGACTGGAGTCTGCAAGCAACGTCAGGTGCGACCGTGCTCTTCTCGCAGTCAGGCAAGGGTGTTCCAACTGAGATTACCCAACCGCTCACAACGATTGTCGCTGACGCGATGCAGCATGCAACACCAATCAATGTGTCACTTCGTGTTGGTGGCATTCGCAACGCGACAGCATCAGCTGTCACGACAATCCCTGTTCGGAAGGACACGGTAAGTACTGAGCTTGAACGATTGACGCTGACTTTGTTCGATATCGCAAGTGATCAGATTACGCCAATCGCACAACAGCAGATTTCAACATTCTTGGAGAATCTTCCTGCTGGCTCAACAGTAATCGTGCGTGGATTCGCCGATATGCTGGGCAATGCCGAGTTCAACAAGAAGCTGTCGCAGAAACGCGCTGATGCTGTGTGCGGTGTGATTCGTGCAAACGTGAAGAAGCGCGTCGAGCTGCAGTGCAATGAGATCCGTACTGACAGGTTCCCGCCAGGAATTAATTCGTACGAGACACCTGAAGAGCGATTCCTCAGCCGTACAGTACAAATCGAAGTTAAGCGGGGTCGCTAACGCGCATTATGCTTGCAAGGCTGCGCGCTTTACCGGACATGTTGTGCCGGTAGAGTGGTCGCATGATCGATCGCATGGCGTTACGTACACGCGGGGGATTGCTGTTGGGAACGATCCGTGGAGCTTGTCGAGAATCGTTGATTCAAGCGTATAGAGCTCTTCGAGTCGGTAATCGTATGGCATCACAAGATCAATCTCGATGAAGATGTCCTTACCTGATTGTCGAGTGTGGACGCTCTTGAACTCGCACATCCGATCGTGATTCTCTGCAATCACGCCAAGGATTTCGTACTGCATCTCATCGGGCAGCGTCCGGTCTAGGAGCTGACGGAATGCCTCACGTCCGTGCTTGAGTGGCACCTTCAGTGCAACGACGATGAGCGCAACCGATACCAGTGCATCAAGCGTTGCACCGAGTGCGATGTAGCCAGCGAGCTGAAGTCCAGCGCTGAGGATGAGTGACGACAACACGCCAAGCTCCATCCATGAGTCGGTTCGCCAGAGTTCCGCGTCGTACTTCAGCATCGGCATATGGAAACGATTTGCGTACCGTCGCAGTAACCGACCCGTCCACCGCATGATAAACAGAGAGATCGTACTCCACGCAATTGGGAAGATCGACGCTTGGTGTGCTTCCGGCTGAATCACCAGATGGACGGCCTGCGATAACGTGTAGATACTCAGTGCGAACAGGAGGTTAGCACTGAGCAGAATCGCTAAACTCTCATACTTGCCGTAGCCATAGTTGAACGTCAGATCGGGGCGACGCATTGACTGCTGCACAGCAGCGAGAAACAGCAGCGACGTTCCAATGTCAATGAGTGCGAGGTACCCGTTTGTCGTTACAATCAGCGAGTCCTCGAGTACGCCAATGCCGATCGTTGTGAGAGCCAGAACAATGCATGCCACAAGCGACACAAATGACGCGTACTGCGGTGTGTCCCTTCGAAGGAGCTGGCGCAGCGTCTGAGTCATGATGTCGCGTGAAAGCATACGATCGGAAAGTATTAGAGTCGGCTAAGTGCCGAGAAGTACTGGAGTATCACCAACACGTACGCTGTGACTAGACCTGCAGTGAAGATCACTGGGAAGACGATACCGGCGATGCCACGTGATGGAGTAAGCATTGAAAACAATGATGCCCGATCGGCAACGGCAGCAAACTCAAGTTCACACGGTGGTATGCCACGTTGGTTGGCTGCAGTGATGATCAACGTGAGTCTGCGCTGCTCGCGCATGTAGTCCAGACCCCATACCGTCATCAAGATGAAGTAGATGACGGATTGGCCAGACCGCAGTGCAGCATGCGCCTCGATGGGCTGGAGATAAATCACGATCCAAAACATGCCTGCAAGTGCAAAGCACATGCGAAGAAGGCGTCCGTACATCGTGCGCTGGCGCACGTAGCGATCTGCAATGGTGTGGTGGAGCATGCGCGAAGTTACGGACCAGCACATCGAGACCTCGAACGAAAAAGCGCGCGTCCGGATACCGAACGCGCGCTTTGAACAATCGATGTGTGCAGTGCCTTACTCTGCTGCTGCCTCTGGTGCTGCGTCTGGAGTTGACTCCGGAGTTGGCTCTTCGGCAGGTGCTGCAGCTTCTTCAACTGCTGCTGGTGCCGGCTCGTCCACGACGACTGGAGTCTTCGCAGCTTCTGCGCGTGCCTTGTCGCGATCTGCACGACGCTTCTTCAGACGGTCGTAGCGCGCAAGAGCGGTTGCCTTGTGCTGTGCGACTGCTGCGTCGATTTCAGCTTCCGACTTACCCTTGAAGGTAAGATGGCGACGGAGCAATACGCCCTCGCGGCTGAGAATCTGCTGCACGATGTCTGTTGGCTGCGCACCAACGCTGAGCCAGTAGAGTGCACGTGAAACGTCGAGAACGACGTTCTTTGGTGTTGTCATTGGGTCGATATACCCAACGCGTTCAATCGAAGCGCCGTCACGACGAGCGCGTCCGTCGATCGCAACGATATCGTAGAATGGAGCCTTCTTACGACCGCGGCGACGCAAGCGGAGTTTTACCATGATGTCTCCCTAGGAAACAAAGGGTGAAAAAAGTGAATCAGCGGCGTGTTCCAAACGGAGATTGCGGCAGCTGACGGTTACCCACCATCTGCGCCATCTTTCCCTTGGTCATGTTCCGCATCATCTTTTGCATGTCTTCAAATTGCTTGATAAGTCGATTGACATCCTGAATCGATGTGCCGCTACCTGTGGCAATGCGCTTGCGGCGGCTACCATTGAGGAGACGCGGATTTCCACGCTCTTCCATGGTCATCGAGAGGATGATGGCTTCAACACGTCCAAACGCACGATCGTCAATTTGCACGTCGCGCAATGCACGGTCGACACCAGGAATCATTCCGAGCAGGTCACGGAGGTTACCCATCTTCTTGATCAGTTTCATCTGATCAAGGAAATCCTCAAACGTGAACTGGTTCTTCTTGAGCTTTTCTTCGAGGCGTTCAGCTTCCTTCTCGTCGATCTGCGCTTGCGCCTTTTCGACGAGTGTTACGATATCGCCCATGCCGAGGATCCGCGAAGCGATCCGCTCTGGGTAGAACGGCTCCAGCGCATCGATCTTCTCGCCGACACCGACGAACTTGATTGGCTTGCCAACAACGGCACGGAGCGACAATGCCGCACCGCCTCGGGTATCGCCGTCAAGCTTTGTGAGTACAACGCCCGTGAGCTCGAGTCGCTCATGAAACGCTTGCGCAGTATTCACGGCGTCCTGACCCGTCATTGCGTCACACACGAAGAGGATTTCATGCGGTGAGAGCAGCGACTTGAGGTCGGCAACCTCTTGCATCATCTCTTCGTCGATCGTCAGACGGCCTGCCGTGTCAACGATGACAACGTCGCGTCCGTATTTCTTCGCGTATTGGAGCGCCTCAGCTGCGATCTCAGCCGGCTTCGCGTCTTCCTTTGAGAAGACGGGGAGCGACATCGAAGCGCCAAGCGACTTCAACTGATCGACAGCAGCTGGACGGTAGATGTCACAGGCAACGAGCAGCGGCTGCTTGCCCTTCTTCTTTAAGCTGAAGGCTAGCTTTCCGCAGAACGTTGTCTTACCCGAACCCTGCAGACCAGCAACCATCACGATGGTTGGGGCCTGGGGAGCCATGGCAAGATCGCTCTTTGAGGAACCCATGAGGGCAACAAGCTCATCGTGGATGAGCTTGATCATCAACTGTCCTGGTAGGACGTTGCCTTTGACCTCGAGGCCTAGTGACTTTTCCTTGACATCGTCGATGAACTTCTTCGTGACGCCGAAGTTGACGTCGGCGTCAAGTAACGCACGACGAACTTCCGTCAACGCTTCGTCGACGTTATCCTCGGTGAGTTTGTTCTGTCCTCGAATGGCCTTGAGGGCGTATTCGAGTTTGTCGCTTAGGGATTCAAACATTGTGGGTCTTAAAGAGAACCACAAAGATACGAATCATCGCTGAATGACAATCGGACGAACACCGATTGGCGTAGCGTCGATGTTAAGAGCGCGGAGAGTGTAAGTGCCTGATGAAATGCCACTTACGTCGATTGATGCACGTGCTGAGCCTGCGTCGCCTGTGAATTCACCACGAGCAACAACCTGACCTGTGATCGAAATCAGCTCATATGCATGGACTGTTGCACCAACGACAGGGATCTCGATGCGGAGAAGCTCACGTGCAGGCACTGGACCGACTGTCCATGTTGCCGATGCATCCAGCAGCTCTTCAACTGATGTTGTGCCTGGATCAACTTCTTGGAGCGTGGCATTGACACTTCCATTTGGCTCAACGAGGATGAGCTTGAATGCTGGGCCTGTCTGGTTTGAGTCAGGTACGAAAAAGCCAGAAGCAAGCGCGAGGAACGCCTTGTTTTGTCCGCGAAGGTCACAAACGTACCCACGGATGCGCTTACCATCCTCACCACTTACCCAGAGTGTGTCGATTGCAGGAGCAACGAGTGTGTACGCTGCAGCCGCATCGCCGTACGTCACGTTTGACGCGTACGTTGTTGATGAGCTTGCGATTGTTACGCGAGGTGCATCTGTTGCGAAATGGGCAGTGCGAACGGCCGACTTGCCCGACTCAGATGAAGCTTCCAGAGCCCCTTCGAGCACAGCAATCTGGAAGTTGATGGCCTTGCCATTTGGATTGCGACGGAACTTCGTTGAGTCAAGCACACCCGTGGCAATCAGCGAATACGTGCGGCCAGGGCGGAGCGGATCGAGGGTGATCGTTCCGATTGTGTCCTTGTAGGCAGTCGATGTTGCCGGTGCGATACCAATGATCAGTGGTGTGTTAGCTGGGACGTTCGAGAACGGAGTCGCCTTGCGGAAGCTGACATTGTCGAAGGCCTTTGTTCCGTTTAGGTACACGTCAACCACGGTTGCGAGGGGATCAGCAGCGTTGTGCACGAGTTGAATGCGGCTTGTTTGCGAACCAGCAAGCAGCGGCGAACGAACAACACGTCCGTCTTCGAGCACCGACAGCAGTGCCATAGTATCCTTGCCATTGCCATTCTCCGATGGCGTCTTGAAACCGCTTGTCACGCAAACAACGACAGAGCTCGCGAGCGTACCGAAGTCGACGGAGAACGAGGCGAGTGCCTTTGACTTATCGCCCGCCTTTGTGAAGTCGACGGTAACGGCCTTGCGATCAGTAGCTGCTACTGCTGTGGCGTTGCTGGTATATCCCATGCCGGCGGCAGCAACCTTGGATCCGCCACGGAACCAGAAGTCGCCTGTCTCCATATCGGAAACACCATGGACGAAGTACACGCCCGTCTTGTTAGGGTCAGCTGTATACGGCACAACCTCAAAGCTGGTGATCTTCAGCGTGATTGGCTTTGCATCGGGGTTTGCGACATATCCAGTGGCATTCGAAACACCATGAACCATCACCATATAGCCCTTGTCTGCGCCAGGAACGAATGTATACTCGACCTTCGCCTCACTTGCGTCAATGCTATTGCCTGGAGCAACCGCGAATGTCACGTCGATGTCGCCGAAGACTGCGATAGAGTTGAGGTTGTTTGCGCCTTGAAATGGAATGTCCTCGACCTTGCTGACAATGCCAGCTTGCGTTACATAGAGGTCAGCTGTGGCATATGCAGGGTCTGGACTGTTGTTCAAAAAAGTGAACAGCGACAACTGAGCTGATGCAGGCGACAAGGCAGCGAAAAGGGTTGCTGCGGCGAGGGCGATGCGAAGACGCATGTATACTTCTCCAAATAAAACGGGGCGTTGAGTTCGTGATCCGAACTTGTAAGAATACAAAAGCGGTCTTAAAGTTTCAGGATTGTCTTCTTGAATGAGGCTCTCGAACAGTTTGCCAGTACTTTTGCACATGATTTGTGCGCCGACAACCGACAACATCGAGCGCTGCGCAAAGGTTCTTCGTGACGGAGGAGTCGTTGGCATGCCTACGGAGACCGTGTACGGTCTGGCTGCGTCAATTCACTCGGAAGAGGGCCTTGCACGCATCTTCGCGCTCAAGGGGCGTCCAGCCGACAACCCGCTGATCGTCCATGTGGCCTCGGTTGACGAAGCGTGCTCACTCACAGACGCTGAGCATCACGAGGTTCTGCGGAAGGTGGCTGCTGCATGGTGGCCCGGACCGCTTACCTGCGTTGTGCCGGCAAGCGCTGCCGTGTCGATGCGTGTTACTGCTGGTCTTGGCACGGTGGCAGTGCGGATGCCTGATCATCCTGTTGCTCTTGCGTTGATTCAGGCAGTTGGTTCACCAGTTGCTGCACCAAGTGCAAATCGATCGGGTCGGCCCAGCCCAACAACTGCGCAGCATGTGATCGATGATCTCGGCAATGACGTAGACGTACTCGATGGTGGGCCATGCAATGTTGGTGTTGAAAGCACCGTTGTGCGCCTCTCGTCAGAACATTGCACGGTCTTGCGGCCAGGAGGAGTCTCGAGCGACGAGCTGCAGCGCGTCCTTGGAATGCCTGTGGAGATTGCATCAGGTGCGGAGGATCTGCGTGCATCGCCTGGAACACGGTATCGACACTATGCGCCATCGTGCTCCGTTGTGCTGTGCTCAACCGAAGACGAGCTTCGAGCAATGGCAGTCGCAGCAGAGACCTCGTTGATGGTTCTCGCGACGCATGCAATTGCCGATCTTCCTGAATGTGTCGTTTCGGCGCTACTCTCGGAGGCGACGTTATACGCCGAGCTGCGTCGTGCGGATGATTTGCAACTCGGGGGCATTCTCGTACTTTGTGACCACACTGTGCAGGGCCGCGACGCGCTCATGAATCGCCTACGGAAAGCTGCCTCTGCATCGGAGGAACATCTATGATCGAGTCGACAGTTGTGGT
This sequence comes from Candidatus Kapaibacterium sp., assembly GCA_030830285.1. Lineage (GTDB taxonomy): Bacteria > Bacteroidota > Ignavibacteria > Kapaibacteriales > Kapaibacteriaceae > UBA10438. Next base: position 4,515 of record JAURNF010000208.1, on the reverse strand, counting down.
GCGAAATAGGGCAGGACTTCATACGCGACCTGCTGCGATGGTCGTGAAGGTTGCTTCGCAGTTTGCTAGCGACATCTATCTCGTTCGTGATGGATTCAATATTAATGCGAAGAGCATCATTGGAGTAATGACACTCGCTGCGGAACAGGGTTGCGAGCTCGGTCTCCTCATTGAAGGCAGTGATGAGTCTGAAGCGCATGCGGCAGTGGTTGATCTCTTCGCAACAGGATTCGGGGAACAACTCTGAGTACCGTTATCCTCAAAGGGATCGCTGCGTCACCGGGCATTGCTATTGGCCGGGCATACACCATTGCAACTGAGAGTCCAACTGTTGAGCGCCAAGTGATTTCGCCGGATGAAGTAGAGCACGAGATTGAGCGATTTCATGCAGCCCATCAAGTAACAACAGAAGAACTTCGACAAGCAATAGGTTCGGCAACATCGGAGTCTGCCACGGTTGCCTCCATCCTTGAATCGTACCTGATGATTGCCAGTGATCCTGTCATCACGCAGGCAATTGTGCAGCGAATTCGACGTGGCGCCTCCGCCGAGGCCGCCGTTGTGGATGAATTCGATGTGCATAAGACGTTTCTCTACAGCGCGAAAGATCAACTCCTGCGTGAGCGCGTGCAAGACTTTGAGCACGTAGTCGAACGTATCCTCGCTGCATTGCGAAATCGTACACTCTCGCATGAACTGCGCCTCGATAGCGTTGTTGTTGCTGGCTCGATCACGCCACACGAGATGCTGTTCTTCAAACGAATGGCAACGCTCGGTGTGGTGACAGAGATCGGTGGAGTGACGTCCCATGCATGTATCCTCGCACGCGATTTCGAGTTGCCAGCAGTGATCGGTATACGGAATGCAACAGAACGTATCGGTGATGGTGATGAGATCATTGTCGATGGATACACGGGCACTGTTGTTGTCCGACCAGATGATGCCACGCTTCAGTCGTATCAAGCGCGAGCTGCTGAACGCTCTGTAGAGCGTACTTCGCGTTTGACGCTCATTGATGCTCCTGCTGCCACGAGTGATGACGAAGTGCTGGTGCTGCGTGCCAACATCGATTCGGCAGCTGACATGAAGGTGGCGCGCGCGGTTGGTTGCGATGGAGCTGGACTTGTCCGCACCGAGACAATGCTGGTGGCGTTCGGACGCTACCCATCGCCCGATGAACAGTATGCGTGGTACAAGAACATCGTCGATCAGGCTGAAGGGTCGGTTGTGACCTTTCGTGCGTTTGATGTTGGAAGTGATAAGTATCGCGAAGGCATTCCGCATCACGAGGAAAACCCTGCGCTCGGTTTGCGTGGCATACGTTTCTTGCTCTACCGTCCTGACATCTTCGAGCAGCAGGTAGAGGCCGTATGGCGTGCTGCAGTTCATGGGCAGGTGCGGTTTATGCTTCCAATGATTTCTTCTGTTGAAGAACTCGAAGCAGCGCGGCGTATCATCAATCGAACCATCACGTCACTACCTGAGCGCGGCATCGAGATCGTTTCCAATGTTCCGATTGGTGTGATGATCGAGACTCCCGCCGCGGCATTGCTTGCGCAGACGTTTGCAGAGCGTGTCGACTTCTTGTCGATTGGAACGAATGACCTCGCGCAATACACCCTTGCTACAGATCGAACGAACGAGCTTGTTGCCGACATCTTCGATGCCATGCATCCAGCAGTGGTGCAACTCATCGCGATGACCGTGCGTGCAGCCCATACGGCAGGTATCCCAGTGAGCGTATGTGGAGAGTTGGCAGGCCATGCAGCTGCAACGGAGCTTCTCATTGGTCTGGGCATTCGCGAGCTCAGCGTAGCGCCGTCACTTGCGCTTGAACTCAAGCATCGCATTCGCCAAGCCGATAGCCGTGCATGCGCTCGTGCCGTTGCTGATGTTCTTGCATGTACATCAACTACCGACGTGTATTCTATCCTGCAGCAGCTGCAGTCGAGTAATCACGGGAGCGGAGCATCGTGATACCACGTATGGCTATTGCCAGTGCGCTGTTCCTTCTATGTGCGCTTGCCCCAGCTATCACCCAAGCAGGCGATGATCCCCGTGTAATCCGTCGGGTGTATATCGATCGACGTGACATCTTTGATCCGTCGACAAATGATTGGTTCTTCGCAGGATCACTTGTCAACGCGTTGCATACCACCACGCGATTCGATGTCGTCGAGGATGAGCTGTTGTTTGCGTCGGGGGATGATCTTGATACTGCCGTACTACAAGAAACAGAACGTAATCTTCGCCGAATTGGCGTGTTCGCTTCAGTGCAGATCACCACGCGTGACGTTGGCAGCGATAGCGTTGATGTGATAGTGCAGACGCAGGATCGACTGTCGCTACGTCCAGCTGTGTTGCTTGGAACAGGCGGAGGCATTACGAATGTTGGCGGAAAGGTTGAAGAGATCAATCTCTTCGGCAACGGTACGCAGGCAATGGTGTACGGTCTGTACCGCACAGAAAATGCCATCGGCTGGGAAGGCATGGCGCAGCTAACGCAGCGCAGGTTGTTTGGCTCTGAGATAAATCTTATTGGAGCGCTGAGAGCAAATCGCATTCGAACTGACCAAATGGTGCAGGTTACACAGCCGTACCGTACGATGTCAACACCGTGGGCATTCAGTGTCGGTGTATGGAATGCATTCGGTAGCGACTTCGATTATCGATCTGATCCCGCACAACGAAATCTGCTCCCATTCTACGATCGTGAAGTCGTCGGTTGGTTGTCGCAAGCATCAGGCGAGCGCGATCGACTGTTTACGAGCGTTAGTGTACGACTCTCCGATGTGCAACGTGTCGTGCCGTCATCACGTCAGGCATACGACAACACAGGTCACGTCCTCGTTGCATTCTCTTCTATCACCCAATCGTATCATCGAAGTCGCTTCCTTGATGGATACGAAACAGAAGACGTGCCCGAGGGGGCGTGGGGCTCAGCCATCATTGGACGTGTGTTTTCGCTCGGGAACGGCGGACAAACATTTTGGTACTTGGGCGGACAGGCAGAACAGTCGCGCTATGTTTCACCGGCGCTGTATCTCCATGGACGCATCCAAGCAGGTACGGGATTCGGCGATCGCCGTGCTAGGTATACGTATCTCGAGATCAATGGTCTTGGACACTTGAAGTTCTCCGAACATTTCGTTGCAACGGCCCGCATTCGTTCGCAGACGGCATGGAACTGGACGGCATTCCGTCAGCTCGTGCTCGACTTCGAAACGGGTCTGCGTGGATACGTCGCAAACGGCATTAGTGGTGAGAACCGCATCTTTACGAATTCAGAACTCCGGTGGTTCCCTGGGTGGAAGACGTGGATCTTAGGGTGGAGTGCTGTTGCCTTCTACGACAATGGTACCGTTTGGGCACAGGGCGATCCACTTTCTTCAACACGATTTCACCATGCAGTCGGTCTCGGGCTTCGCATCCATAATCTGAAGGCTGCTGGTGACGATGCCGTGTTCCGCTTTGACCTTGCCTACAATATGGACACGGGAAAAATCGCTGGACTGATCTTCAACATCAACCAAGCATTCTCGGCCTTTAGCTCTCACAAGTATCGCGCTCCGGATGTGTTGGGACGTGATATCGATCTACAGTAATAACGAGGAACTCTCTCCATGCTCGATTTGGCATCAACTATCGACCACACAATTCTCAAGCCCGACTCAACAGCACAGCAAGTTGATGTTCTGTGTGCAGAAGCTGCTCAGCATCACTTTGCGAGCGTGTGCATTTTACCGTGGCATGTATCACGTGCAGCCGCGTTGCTCGAGGGAACAGACGTTGCAGTATGCACAGTTGTGGGGTTCCCGCTCGGCGCCACAGTGACGTCAGCGAAGGTCGCAGAAACCGTGACCGCGATCAATAACGGAGCACGCGAGATCGATATGGTTGCGTCAATCACAGCACTTAAGAGTGGGATGCACGACGCCGTGCTCGAAGACATTCGTACGGTAACACAGGTGTGTCACGATCACGGCGCTATCGTCAAAGTGATCATCGAGACATGTCTGCTTACACATGAGGAAAAGCGTCGCATGTGTTCGATCGTTACACAAGCCGGTGCCGACTTCATCAAAACGTCGACGGGCTTTTCAACCGGGGGAGCAACAGTAGAAGATGTGCGCTTGCTACGTGAACTCGTCGCTCCGTCGGTGAGTGTCAAGGCAAGTGGTGGCATCAGGGATCGTGAGACAGCCCTTGCAATGATTGAGGCCGGCGCTACCAGGATCGGCACAAGCAGTGGCGTCTTGATCGTTAGCTAACTCAACTGCACAGGGTCGATTAGGAAATGTGTGTCACAACACATATCTTTGTGTTGTTACAAATTGAATTCCATCCACCCCTGCAGGGAGTATCTCGTGGCTACATGGTCAGTCGATCCAGCGCACTCAGACGTTCAGTTCAAGGTAAAGCACCTCATGATCAACACAGTAACGGGCGATTTTGGCTCGTACAGTGTTGACGTTGAGAACACTGCTGATGACTTCAGCGATGCAACAGTTCGCT
>JAURNF010000026.1 GCA_030830285.1 Candidatus Kapaibacterium sp. | reverse complement strand
TGTAGAGTCGCGTCTCAGGCAGCTCGTTCGTAAACGGTGGCTGGAGTGCATCTCCTGCCTCACCTTCACCATGTATTACACGTCGTGCACCACCAAAGATGCTCGCCGATGCCTCACGTGCGCGCAACACCGATAACTCGGCATTGCGCTGCGCATCGCCCTTACGATCCGTAAACCCCGTGATAGTAATCGCCGTGCGCGATGTGATCTCGGGATTGATGAAGCGCTCGATAATCGAGGACTGCACAGATAGCATGCGACCCGTGCCGTACTCAAACTGGGTAAGCATGAAACGACTCTCAATGCTGTCAGCATCGCTACTGTACTGTCGACGCGACCTAACGTCGTATTGGACAGGGATCTCATCAGTCGCAATTGCGGAACGAAGACTGTCTTCAATCCGAACCGCACAGCGAACTAGCTGAACGCGGTGCCTTGGGTTGTTCGCACGCGCATCGATCGAGTCGAGCCTGCTGACGTACATATCGAATCCGCCTACACTCGCGTCCTGTAGCAGCCCCTGCTTCACAAATCCAACCTTGCCACCATCTGCTTCCCATGTGGCGCTCCACGCTGCGCCGGCCTTCGCACCGGCGACTCCAATGCGGGCGACGATCGCTGGGAGTTCGATAGAACGAACCGTATCGGCAACAACTACTGGGTCGAGAACTGCAGTATTTGTTGATGAAAGCTCGACTCGACGATTCTCGTCGAAACCATCGCGACGGTCCTGAGCATCGACCATGCTTGTCACAGCAGCTGTTGGTGACCTCACACCTGACGTAACGTTGATTCGCGAGGCGGACACTCCCCACTTCTCAGTGAGATACGTTGCAACGGCATCAGCCCGTGAACGCGCAAGCTTTGTGTTGCCCCGCTCTACACCTTGATCATCGACGTATCCGGCAACAGTGAGAACTGCATCTGGATACTCATCGCGCATGCGACGTCCAACGATGTCAAGTATGTGATGATAGACAGCGATTGTACGCGCAGACATGTCTTGTCCACGATCCCGCTCTCGATGCACAACGTCGCGTTCGTGAAACGTGCGTGGGTCCGTGTTCGTGATCGCGTATCGCGATGGAATGCTCGCCGTGCCTACCTCAAAGAAGACAAATGGTAGGAGAGCATGGATGTCGACGTCGTATCGTTCATCTATGTGAACACTCGCTGTATCTGATAATTCCATTGTCGATACAGGCGAAGCGAGACGCACACTCACCGAGAGTGGGAGCTCCACCGGGAGCGGCACAACGGGTGGCGACGGCACTACGTCACCCGACCTGTCACGAAGTCCTGCCATGAGATCAAGTCGCACGGCTGCAAGAGATAACGAGTTCGTGCCATTCCTTGCAAGCGCAGTAAGAGGCAACTCCGCCAGCAGTCGCAAGCGCAGATCGACTGCATCAGATGCAGGAAAGTACATGCCCACTCCAACCTGCGCAGACCCCCATGATGAGATGATTCCACGCAATGTTGTGTCTACAACGAGACGTTTCTGTGTTCGCGTATCGCTAAACACTGCCGATGATGGCTCGAGAAGTGTCTCCGCCTGACGAAGGCGAGATGCGACTGGGATGTATGCCCCCACGCCTCCCACCACATGCGTTCGCATGCGCGATGCACCGAGCGTCCACGAGATAAGCACACGCGGCTCTACCGAAAAAAGAACCAAAGATAGATCCGTTTCCGTGCGTGAGAGCACAACTCGCGCATTGTCATCAGTGCCGTCGAGTGCGTACCCTATTGCTTCTGTGCGTGCCAATCCAAGTTGACCGTATGCAAGACCATATTGACCTTCGAGAAGGACGGATGACGAGACGGGATACATGGCAACACCCCGCATACTCACACCCCACCCTATTGTGGGATCGAGCTGCTGACAGCACGTTGGGAACGAGGGCAATTCGGACAACGTCGATTGCGGGAGCAGTACGCTTCCAGTTGCTTCGATTCCAAGTTGCATGCGTTGTGCAACAACAGTAGTCGCACACAATATCATGAGCATCACATGTATGCTGAATCGATTCTGCATTCAGTTACCTGTGAATGACAATCGGTTGTGTGATCGTGCATGCCTTCGAACGCAGCGTTACGGCGTAAACCCCTGTCGTGAGATCAAACGACAATGTTTTCATTCCACGCCCCCTCGCATCAACAGCAAGTGTAGACCTATACACCACTCGACCATCGAGATCGATGATCTCCAGTCGATGCTCGCCTGGTTCACACGATGACACACGCACGGTAGCATCGCCGTTTACGGGATGCGGTGCAATAGCCATTGTTGGCATAACATTGAAGACGAGCATCCTTCGACGACCATCAGTATCCGCACATAGTGAGTCGAGCATGAGCGTTCCGCCAAGTCCTAAACCTGGTAATTCACCACAGCCATTATCCCACAGAACATTGTCGATTGACACAGACGTTGTTCCTGGATCACCAATCAATGCGCGCCCACGAATGGCCGTGAGCGTATCGGTTCCCGCCCGACGTCCCGCATATGAGATCCTCAGTTCAAGTCGACGCTGACGGATTCCGTCGCGAAGTTCAACGGTATTGCGGGAGATGATGCCACTTGTGAGTTGCGGGAAGGGCTCGTACAGTGACTCGTCATACCATACGTCGCATCGCACCGTTGTCTGTTCACAGTCAATGCCTCGTCGTTCCCCTTCCATGTAGATTGGAATCACCACGTCAGCTTGCAGTGGCGTTGCGTGGACCGTATCAATGCGTAATTGTGGCACGGTTGCGTCTGTGCCACGCTCAAGTGTGATGCCGGCAACCGACGAACATCCGCGCGCATCAGTAACGATCACACGGTACAACGTTCGCTGGCGAGGAAGCACCCTTACTGAGACGCGGCCGGTATCTATGACTATCGATCGCGTTGAGTCAGGGTCAAGATCATCTGCCTGCCATACGACTGATCGAACCGGTACAATCGATGCAATGTCAGCTACCAATTCGACTGAATCACACGGACACTCCGCAGTACGATTCCGGACTGCTACTCGAGGCGGCTCATTGTTGACAACAACGATTGAATCAAGACGCTTGCAGGCACCATCGGTTGTTACCTCAACATGCAAGATTTGAAGAGGCAGAGAACGCAAGCTATTCAACGGCACTACGAGCACTGTGTCGAGTGGATACGAGGCAATCGTATCTGAGCCCACACGCCACACGACATTACTAGAGCTCCACTGTCCACGGACGGCTGCGCGTACGTCTCGCACATCAGCTGCACCACACAAGAGGACCGTGTCGGGCAACGCATCAATGTCTGGTGCACGTGCGAGCGTTATCCTCATGGTATCTGCCACTGCAACTCCTGAGCCATTGGCATCTGTGACGCGAACAACAACGTTCATCGTTGTATCCGTTCGCACCAAAACTCTCCAGGGTTCGGAGATGTTCGGCATGACAACTTGCGATGTGGGTTCCCAGTCGTAACGGAATGGCTCGATCCCACATGTGGCTCGCACATCAGGGAGTTGAATGGTAGCAATGCCGGGCGAGTCCACACAAATCGTGGTGTCGCGAATATCAATCCGTGGCGAGGATGCCACACAGATAGTAACTGTGTCTAGCGCAATGCAGCCTTGCTCTGTCGCAACCCGCACAACGTATGCGCTTGCATACTCAGCCAAGATACGTGGCGATACAGCGGTCGACTGCCATCCTCGTTCGTTCTCCCAGCGCACGGACGCTATCGGTGCAGTTGTGCGAATAGCAACGCTTAGCAGCACTGAGTCGCCTCGACATACCGTATCGTTCACACACGACGGCGTAGCTTCTGCATCAATCGATACTGGTGTTGCTCGACGTATGATCGAAGAAATCGAGCTGCTACAGCCCTCCGGAGTGCGCGCTGTGGCAATCACGCGAAGCGAATCAACACCATTCGGAATGCGAACACGAGGCGTGTAGGATGTGGCATCATCAAACGATGTACGCGGCTGCCACTCAACACGTGCTTTGAGTGACTGCGCTGTGCCGCCCAGCTGGAGTGGCACGCCGTCGTCGGCACACTGATAGACAACTGGTTCGATGTCGAGTGTCGGACACGGCACAACGGATACAGTTACCGTATCCTGCACTACGACGTTACGTGCGTCTGTTACCCGAAGGGTGTATGTCGTTGTTGTTTCAGGGCGCGCACGCGTTCGTGCAGTTGTGATTGACGATGGATTGTCAAGTCCGCTCGTTGGCGACCAACTATAGCGGAACGGCGCGACGCCGCATTCGGAGTCGAACCCGAGGGCGATCGACGAGGTGTCGCACTTGCACAGATTCGCATCTGGTCCGGCATCGGCCACTGGCGCGTCGCTCACCTCTACGGTGATACGCACCACCGTTGTGCAATTCGACGGACGTCGGTTATCAGTCACGCGGAGTACATAGGTCGTTGTCACCGAAGGTCGTACCCGAATGCTGCGCGACGAAGAACTCCCAAGTATCGAGCTCGTTCCCCCCGACTCCTCTGTCCAACTGTATCGATATGGCGGAAGTCCGCCCTGTACACTAATGCTATCACCAAGAACCACCTCGGCGATAGTTCCTCGCACACAACTAACCACCGCACGATTTGCAGGCATCGTCACGCGCGGCACGTCGAATGAGACAACCACAACCGAGTCTGTGGCTTTGCAGCCGAACTGATTTGTAACGACCACGTTGTACACGAGATTCCCCGACTCCAAGCATCGCAGACCGAGTGTGCGCGTATCCTGCGCACCAACGATGCAGCGTCGACTGACTTCATCACGTCCACTCCACTGATACGTTAGCACTTGCGGTGTGAGATTCGTGATCGTGATGGCAGTATCCCTACCTTGACATATGCGAACGGTGTCTGGCAGCGCAACAACTGGAACGGGATCAACTCGGACACGTACCGTGTCGAACGCCTCACATCCAAGCGTATCAATCACATGCACGCGAAACACAGTAACACCTGGTTCCGTTACTTGATACCGAACAGATGAGCTTGTTGTGTCGCCCCGAGCGATTGCGCGACCAGAAGCAATCGTCCATCGCAGACTGCGCACACGCAGCGAATCCGTAATGCGTGCTGATACAACAACTTCAGACCCTGCACAGACTGGCTCAGGCACTGCCTTCGTGACTATGCTGATGGGTTGGTCGATCGTTACGATGGTCGAGGTCGTGTCAGAGAAACATCCAAGGCGCGTTGTGATCAATTGAACGAGATACTCACCAGGACTCGTGAAGCGCGTGGTTCTTCGAGCACCGGGAGCAGACGTTTGGTCATGCGGGAAGTACCACTGATAG
>JAURNF010000207.1 GCA_030830285.1 Candidatus Kapaibacterium sp. | reverse complement strand
GAATCCTTGATCCAATCGTTGTGCTAGACACAATTCGAACAATCAATATTCCAGCACTTCGCTACACACTTGCAGCGACGTCGTCGGGTCGGCTTAAAGACTGGAGTCTTACAGCAAGTCATCCGTTCATGCCTGGAGATGCACCAACTCGTTCCATGATCAATCGGCGTGGACAAGGTGTGCCCCCTCCATCGATTGATTGGATGACGGGTGATTCACAGCGTGATATCCCAAAGTCGGGCGATCCCGTGACAGCAGAAATGATGGTATGTGATCAGTTTGGTGCTTGCGATACTGCGTCGAGCAGACTACCCATCGAGTTCGTGTCAATCTCCCGAAAAAAACGTGAACGTCGGGGCAATCTCGCGATCGACCGATATCGCTTGCCTCTCTTTGCGTATGGAAATGATGAGCTGCTCGTTGCACAGAAAGACATTGTCGATCGCTTTGTCAAACCTGAGGTTGATGAATTGACATCGATTGAAGTATCCGCCTTCACTGATCGCAAGGGTCCGGGAGCCCTGAATCTCACGCTATCAGAACGGCGTGCGCAACAAATCAATCAGCTGCTGCCGCCTATTGGTACGAAACTCGTGCGTGGATATGGCGAGGGCACAGAAGACGTGACCCCACCGTTTGGCAATACGACGCCCGAAGGGCGACTCTATAACCGCACTGTTGAAGTGGTATTGATCAAGAAGTACGAATGATGGCACGACTGATCGCACTTGTCACGACTTGCATTGCACTCACGCTCACGGCGGGAGCGCAGGTTCCGCGGCTACAAATGCAGACGTCGCATACAGCAACAGTGCGGATGATCGACTATGATGCAACATCAGCACTGTGTGTGAGTGCATCGAATGATTACTCAATTCGCATATGGAGCGCGTCAGGGAACGATCGAGGTCCGCTACTGCGCGTGCTCACGGGACATCAAACCAGCGTGCTCGGTGCGATCATGAATCCGAATAACCATGACAATGTCATTAGCTGGTCCTCCGATCGTACCGTTCGGGTATGGAGTATCGAGTCAGGTGGACACACGGTTGTTCGACCGCAAGACGTGCCGGCATCTGTCGACGTGCGCGGCGGAAGTAATGTGATTGCAATCGCAACAGTGCAACAGGATATAGAGTTTTTTGATGCCACTACTGGAGCCTCAGCAGATCGCAGCATCGAGATTGGGTTTGATGTACGTACAATTCGATTCAATCCGTCGGGCGAGTTACTGTTGATTGCTGGTACGAAGGGTGAGTTAGTTCTCTTGCACACAAGAACACGGCAGTCCACGGCAATCAATCCTGATACGAAGCGACCTATCATTGGCGCATACTGGACCTCTAATGATACATGGATTGCAGTGTCGGAGGGTGGAGATGTCTTCTGTGGCAGGGGTGAGCAGATTGAGCGATTCCAACGACTGCAAACGCGCATCCGTGCAGTATCGAGGCAAAGCAGCGGATCTTCAATCGCTATGGTAACGGACGGCGGTGACGTTGTTCTGTACGATACAGAGGCAGAAGAACGGCGGGTACTTCGTCGCGAGCGCGACATGATGAGCGTTGATGCCATTGCACTGCTGCAGGATGGTCTCGTTGTGTGTGCAGCAGAGTATAGCGGTGGACTCCATCAGCTGATTCTGCGTGCACCTGATGGAAAGGCACCATCATGGAGGAGGTCTGCGAAGGCTGCCATCATTACCGCTGTAAAGTTTCTTGACGGTAGCAAAGATCTGCTTGTTGGAGATAATACAGGATCCTGTTGGTATTGGGACACACGTTCGGGAGCACGACCAATTCAGATAACTGCTGGTGAGTTCGACAAGATCCAAGTCATCCGTGAGTCACCCGATAGTCAGCACATCATCCTTGGTGGGTTCGGACGTCAGTTGTGTGGAATCGTCAATACGACGAGTTGGGATGTGCGTTGGCTGACATTGTCAAACATGCGAAGTGTGCGTCATGCTGACTATAGCAGCGAGGAGATAGTCCTCATCGTCGATGACGCGACTGGTGAGATTCTGAAGATTGACACGAGTGGGACGATACATCGTCGCTGGTCTGCTCGTGCGCGAGAAGTACATGCTGTTGCAGAGAATACCTTCATTGCGGTCACTGATACAGAGGTGCGTCTGTATCATCACGACTCTTCAGGCGCTCTCGTGTCGGTTGTACCTTCTTCAACAGGGACGATTGTGTCATCAGCGTGGAATAGAACTACGCGTAGGATGACTCTCCAGTACGCAACAGGCGCAGTCTATACCGTAGTGGTACCCTCTGATAACGCCAAGCTTCAACAACCAGTTCAGGTCGTCGCTCCAAGTGCACTGCCGGTATCAACAGCACTTATTGATCAACAGAAGCGCTTGATGAGTGGTGGCGTTGATGGAACCCTCCGAGTGATCGAAGCTGGTTCCTCTAAGCAACACGTTGTACGTGATGTATGTAGTCTCTATGGACGACCAACTGCTATGGCAGTCTCATCAGATGGAAGCATTGTTGCGGCAGGCATGCAAGATGGCTCCGTGCATATGATATCATCCTCTTCACGAGCGATTACTGGGACGTTGCACGCGACGCCTGATGGATGGACAGCCGCAACGCCGGCTGGTATGTACGATGGCGATAACTCTGCTCAGTCATCGCTTCTCGTTGTCGTTGGTAGCGAGGTGCGATCACTATCAGAGATGCCGTCGATGTATCGCATTGCCGATGTCTTCCGACGGGCTTGCGAACTCGATGCAGCTTCCGCACTCACAATGCAATTGGCACAACGTGATGTTCTCGCCGTACGACCAGCCCGCATCAACTTTGTAAGGCGTGCGCGGAATGTCTCAACGCTTAGCGAATGTATGCTAACCTATCGACTGCAGAGTCAAGGAGCGACAGTTCGCAGTGTTACCGTGACAGAGGGTTCTCGAGTAGTGTATCAGCGTCGTGCATCTGCATCAGGCGCAATACCATCGCATGTTGAGTCATTCCGCACAACACTTCGTGGCGGTCTGAATCAGTTCACAATACGAGTATCGCAGGCGGATGGAGCATCAACATTCGATACGATCAGTATCGATCACCCTGAAGTCTCGACTCGCAAGCCGGTGCTCTACACGCTGATCATTGGTGTAAACGACTATGGCGCACGGCAGACTGCACTGGCATACGCAGTCGAAGATGCTCAGAAGATTGAGAAGGCTATCACAGCAGTCAATCCGCAAAGCGTTGTTACTAAGCTGCTGAACAAGGACGCAACGAGTGCGCGTATTGTGACCCAGCTTAGAAGTATTGCAGCAGCAGTCCAGCCACAAGACAACGTGGTGATCTACTACGCTGGTCACGGCATGTCGTGCTTGTACTCCGCTCAAGAGAGGTCGTATTGCCTGCTTCCGTATGCCCGTGATGAGGATCCGGGTGTGACGCAAGAAATCGGTATTGACACGCTCTTTGCTGAGATACAGAAGATTAGTGCATCTGGTATGCTTGTGATCCTTGATGCATGTCAATCTGGTGCAGTTGCTGAGTCTGATGGAGTTCATCGAACGCTCACACGAGAGGGTGAGTCTAGCGTCGCTGTCATTGCATCGACCACGAAGTCATCGCGCGCAGCTGAATCGCCTGTGGTTGGAGGTGGTCTGTTTACGCACGTGATTTCTGAAGGGCTAGCTGGTCGTGCACGTGACTCCGATGGAGATATCACAGTCTTTAGCCTTGCTAATTATGTCGCGAAAAAGCTTCCTGGACTATGTCAGCAAGTAGGGGTACCTGTGCAGCGCACAGTCACACAGCTTGGATCAACTGGCACAGGCATGGTGCTCTCGCTTCAATCGAACCAATAACGAAATGAAAACATATCCCTCCTTGAAAGGACGATTCATGCAGCGTTGCCTGCTTGTATTGATTGCGATCTGCTGCGTTCTGCCTCTGCATGCACAGCCCAATGTATCGCTTCGTGTCTACGGGGTCGAAGCTGATGGTCAGCGAGTGTCGAATGTGCGGATTGTGCGTGAAGAAATTGAGCGTACTACGCTACTTCCGCTGCTTCCATATGTCTTCTTCGAGAAAGGCTCATCGACGATCCCGAGCCGATACGTGCAGTTTACGCCTGATGAGGCAGCTCTGTATGACTTTCGCGAGTTTTCGATGCAGTCGGCGAGCGGGACGCGCTCAACAATCAGTGCATACTACAATATCATGAACGTCATTGGACGTCGCCTTGTGCGACACCCTAACGAGACGATTACGATTCATGGTGGGACAGCTATTGATGAAGATGAGAGTCTCGGGAATATGCGTGCACGTAACGTGTTGGCGTACCTCGAATCGCGATATCCTGAAGCAAAGGGTCGTATACGAGTCGGTGAGCCGGTGCGTTCACGCGTCACCGAATCAGACCTACGCTTCGCAGACGAGAGTCGGCGAGTATCGTTCACCGGTGATTGGAATATCGTGCAGCCGCTCATCATTCGTGATACGACTGTAACAGTGACTCCGCCAAATCTTGACTTCGAGATTCAGAGTAACATGAAGAACATTAACGAGCTGCAGCTGATGACGTGGCAGCTCGATGCTGAGAGCCCACTCTTTAGCTACTTGGACGTGGAACTTCCATCTGCTCCGATACGCTGGCATCTTGAGGAAGATATTGAACATCAGCCAACAACTGATGAAATGCTATCTGCTCAGGTAACGATTGTTAATAATGAATACAAGAAATACTTGTCCGAGGCAGTGCGCATTCCAGTTGACCAATTCAATCTGTATCGAAAGAAGAGTGGGAAGGTTGTTGGTGGGAAGGAAATCCATCAATACAACCTCATTTTGTTTGATCGCAATAGTTCAGAGCTCCGCCCTGATCACATCCGCATTATCGATTCAGTGATTGCTGATGATGGATACGTACTGCCAACATCGCGGATTCGCGTGCTAGGATATGCTGATTCAACCGGCACGGCAGAGGTCAATCAGACTCTGTCACAATCACGTGCGCAGCAGGCGTCGAATCGTGTGCTCGAGAGATATTCTGACGTTGTGACACGGGCAAACATCGACGAAGTCCGAGGAATTGGCTCTGTTGATGTTCTCAAGCTGCCAGATGGCCAATCGACGCCTGAGGCACGCTTCTATTCACGAACAGTCTTCATTATCATCGAAAGCACGCCTTCATGGTAAAACGACATGCTCATTTTGTGATTGCTGTTGGGTGTTGCCTGTTCGCATGGATCATGGTAGGCTCGTTCACACAGGTGATTGCACAGTCTGATGTGCGGTACGGTGCAACAGCAGGATATGACATTGACCTACATGCGGCCAAGTTCGCGAAGCTTACGTCGCTTGGATATTGCTGTCCGACCGACTTTGGTGCTGCGAATGGCTCGACGATGTATGCTGGGCTTACAGTAGAGATGCCACCTATCCCGAGTCTTGCATCGCTTCTCACCCTGAGTCTCGGTGTTGGCTATCAACAGCGAGGGCTCAACACTGCGTTTGCAGCTACTACCTACGTTAACGATCCTGAGACAAATCAGGGGCGCGATGGACTCATCAATTACACAATGCAACTCCAGCGTTCTGATGTTTATGTGGATGTCTTGCCACGGATCGCGCTGACATCTGCACTTCGTGTGGGACTCGGAGCAAGAGTTGGGTATGCGATAAGCTCTTCACTTGTGCAACGTGAAGAGCTCGGGTCAGACTTGATTCGTGATGGATATTATTTCATCGATCCTTCGACACAAGAGAAGCTCCCATATCGCAACATCTATAGCGGACAAATCCCAGACGTAGCCTCTCTGAGTGTTGCCATGAGTGCGGGGCTGTCGTATGACATTCGACTCAATGCACTTGGGACGACTATTCTGACTCCCGGTATCTGGTACCGATTTCAGCCAAGCGGCTTTTCGTCGAACGTCACGTCCCGTACAGTTGACCCAGCGACGGGTGTAGCGACAGAGCAACCAGGATCATGGTCTATCCAGAGTTTCGGCGCATCGTTGAGTCTTGCCTTTACGTCAGCTCCAACGGTTCAACTGGATCCATGTCAGCAGATTGTGAACGGTGAGATTGTCTCGAAGCGTTGTCCTCAAGGCACAGTGCTTCGCATCAATCCGATCACCGGCGAATGCGGTTGTGAGGATACACTTCGTGTTGACACAACAATCGTGACCATTGACGGTATATATCAGCGTTCGAATGGTGTGATTGCTTCAACGGCACTTGACCGCATCAATGTCGTGCGGTCACCGCAGGTGAACTATCTCCCGATCATGTACGCAGTCGTATTCAATCAAGGGTCCTCGAATGTCGATGTCGTCAATAAGTACATCGATGTGAGCCCAGAGCGAAAGCAGACCTTTATGAAGGAGCGCTCGTTTACGCGTCTGTATCAGAAGCATCTGTTCAATGTTGTAGGATCTCGGTTTGCTGATGGTTCAGTGTCCAAGTTGACGATTGTTGGCTTTGCACACGAAAGTGAGTCGAATCCAGACGCGCTTGCACTCGAGCGTGCTGTGAAAGTACGTGAGCACTTGTACCGCCGCTGGGGTATCCCACTGACGAGTTTCACGATTCGAGCGGCGACGAAGGAAGAACGGACGTTATATGCTGGTGGTCTGCCATCTCAGTACGACCAGCGAATGGCCTTGCTCTATCTCAACGACCAGCCTCGTGTTGTTGACTTCGTCCAGTTTGAGGATAAGTACGTCTCTGTAGAGCCTGATAGCATTCGCGTCCGCGTCCGGATTGACTTAGGAGAAACAAAGAGCATTGCATCGCTTGATTATCAGGTGAAGCTCGGTGGTAATACTGGCGGTAAGATGGTGCAGCCAGTGCGTGCAGTCATCAATGCCGGAGATGCATTGTTCCCTGACGCGCGTGAGGGATGGGATGTCCCACTTGATGGGCCACAGTCAGAGATCGGGACAAGCCTTCAAAGTCTGCCAGTTGGGGATGGCGCAAAGCTGATTCCATCACTCCGTGTAACATCATCATCTGGTCAGACAGTTGAGGCACAACGCAGCAATGCCACAAGTGTCATCCCAATTCGCGTCCGTGAGCTCACACCGGCAACGGCAGAACGTGGTGACTCGATATACACGTCTGTGTCACTCCTCGATTTGCCTGCATCCTCAGCATTCCTTGCGGATCAGCAACGCTCCTTGGTCAGCATTCTTGAGCGACACTACCGTCAGGGTGTACGCACAAATCTGAGCGCTACAGCTGTGCGATCGATACAGTCGACCCAATCAAGCGCAACAACAACTCAAGAGCTGATTAACATCCTCCTCAATGACATGACTACGACACGCGTAGATCAGCCATGGCTATCTGCGCGCATTGAACATGACGACCCAACGGGCATATCCATTTACAAAGCGGCCTCACTGCAGGAAGTCATCGTGAAGTAATGAAGCGTCGTTTTGACATATGGTCGGCTATTGCTCCAGACGGACTACTGCATCAGAGCGTGATAGTAGTGCTCTTGGCATGGGCAATCACGCTGCTCCCACTCAATGTAGAGTTTCTCGCTCCGATTGAGATTGCGTTGCGTGAGTTTGAGTACACAGATATTATTACCTCACAAATCCAGGATGACGATTCACCTCGCATCGATACATCGATCGTCCTTGTCAACATTGGCAACGCAAGCCGTACTGAGCTCGCAATGACGCTGGATGTGCTTTACAATACCGGTGCTGCGTGCATCGGCGTTGATGCCATGTTTACCTCGCCCGTTGATTCCTTGGGTGCTGAAGCACTTGCTGCTGTGATTCGTGATCGACCCAATATTGTTATGGGGGAGGTGCTCGAGAATAGAGCTCTTGAGGATGATGAGATTGTCTACCATGGATGCGAACGTGGCGTTCTGCGCCGCTATTCGGGTATCACCTTTGCGAACGTGAATCTTCCAGCCTCATCGACATTCAAGACGATACGCTACTGGGAGCCTACGGGCATCTACGGAGATACAGTATCACCATCGATCGTCTTGTCGCTCGCGCGTCGGTTTCTGCGTGACACATCAATCCTGACGAATCTTGATGAAGAGCTCTTTATCAAGTATCAGCGAACGAGGACGTGGTTCACCGCAGAGTGGAGCGACTGTGTGTCTGGCCAGGTGGATCCGGAGATGTTCCGTGGGCGAATTATTCTACTCGGATTCTTGGGCAATCGCATCGGCGATACCATGTCGATCGAGGATCGATTCTTTACGCCACTCAATCGCTCGTATGTGGGACGTACATGGCCTGATGCATACGGAGTAGAGATTCATGCGACCGTGTTATCGATGCTCCTTCATAACGATATCGTTGCGGAGTTCGATGGCATCTACGATGTCATTATTGCATTTCTCATTACGATATCGATCCTCGCGATCTACCGCACGCTTACAGAACGACTTCATTCGGTGGGTGAAACAATAGCGCGCTTCGCGCAGATCGTTTTGCTACTTGGAATCTTTACAGCACTTGCAGTCCTTTTGCTCGATCATAATCGAATTCTGCCGATCGACATAAGTGTAGCCTGTGCTGTCCTCTGTCTCGATCTCGCTACTGTCTACGATGGGACAGCAGGATCGATCTATGGTCGTATCCGCCGATGTGTTCGTCGCATCCGTGTATCTCGACGCAATCAGCGAATGCAGGAACGTATTCAAGGAAATGCTTCATGAACATCTCAATTCTCGTAGCTGTTGCCATCGCAGCATCGTTCGTTGTACGTGCAGGCGACGACATTCGTGTGCTCAGCACACGTGGACAGGCGACAGCAAAGTATGGCGGAAAAGAGCAGCAGATTAAAGCAGGTGCTCTTCTCCCATCAAATACAGTGCTCAAGATTGGTCATGGCGGGTACGTTGCGCTGCTCTCATCTAAGGGTGGAATGCGGGAGCTAAAGAGTCCAGGCGTACATAGAACCGACACGATGTTCGGTGGAAAGACTGCCTCGTCGACCTTATCGCGAGTTGCCAAGTACGTGTATGCGAACGCGTACGAAAAGGAAGTAACTGCATCCGAGACAGGTACGGTGTATCGCACGCAAACCGTCGCAGCTGTGTGGCCGCCGAATCTGATCACCGATTCTGCCGACGTAGCACTATCGTGGCGGCCCGTGCGAGGATACACAGGGCGTTACGAAGTGCTGATACGCAATGACGACGACAGCTTGTTGCTAGTTAAGACGACAAGTGATACGACTCTTCGTCTTGATGCAAGTATCCTAACGGAGGCCACTCGTGGCAGATGTGTGTATTGGACAGTACAGCATGAGCGTGATATCGCAACAGCATCGAAGCCTCGGTGTATTATGGTTGCATCACGAGACGATGCACAAGAGCTTGCTGCTCAAGTGCAAACATTAAAACTGGAATGTCAGAGTGCGAATGACCGTGATGGTCAAGCCGTCTGTGCCATTCTCATCGGTGCTCTCTACGAAGAGCAAGGCTACTACGAGCATGCACGAAGGATATATACGTCGCAGCTGCGCGACACTGATGGAGAAATGACAGAGGTCTTGTTGAAGAACTGTATGCAGCGAGGTAGGGAATGAAATCAACACCAGCAGTGAAGTCGACAATGCCTCGCATAACAGCAACAATCGCTCTCTGTAGTGCCGTCTTCTTGTCAACGATTGCACTAATGGCGCAGGAGAAGCGCTCTGCTGAACGCTTGTACTTGGAGAACAAGGGTCAGATAGGTGATCAGAATGGCAAGCCTAACAAGGACGTCCGATATCTGGTCGTGCGGCCCGGACTTAACATCCAGCTTCGCGATAACGGCTTCTCGTACGATAGTTACGTTGTGAACCGCAGCGAATTGCCATTAGATTCAGTCGAACATATGCTTCCAAGGAAGTTTCAAGTTCGTCCCAGCGAAGAGATCGCGTATCACTTCCACCGTGTCGACATCGAGCTTGTTGGAGCTCATCCCAAGCCAACAATCACCGCAACGGGAGCAAGTCAGGACTATCTCAACTACTACACGCATATCACCGAGCAAAGCAACGGTGAGCAGGGCGCAACTGGTGTCCGTGGATTTGAACGCGTGACATACCATGACGTATGGCCGAAGATCGACATAGAGTGGTTCCTTGACGAAGCTGGTAATCCGGAGTATCAATTCATCGTGCGTCCAGGTGGAAATGTTGCCTCGATTCAATGGCGCTACCACGGCGCCGATAGCACGTCACTTGCGGCCAATTCTATCTTCATACACGTCAAGCATGGACCAATAGCAGAGACGCTTCCGCGCAGTTATGTCCAAGGTACCGGGCGTGAGATCGACGTTCTCTATCGCACGTGTTGTGAGCATCAATACGGATTATCCTTGGCTAGCATTGACATGGCTCTGACTGATGAGACCCTTGTCATAGATCCCATTCCCGAGCTCAAGTGGGCAACGTTTTACGGTGGGGATTCAGTAGATGTTGGCCGAGCTGTTGCCGTGACATCTGTCGGGGATATCGTGATGGCTGGCAGCACCCGTTCGCGAAGCGCCATTGCTACGGCCGGCAGTCATCAGATTACGTACGGTGGCAATGACAACTTGTACTCCATAGCATTTGGAGATGCCTTCCTCGCCATGTTTACATCAGCAGGCGCGCGCAAATGGGGTACATATTATGGCGGTGATTTATCGGACGTTGCCCATGATGTTGCAGTGACGTCATCAGGCGACATTGTTATGACGGGCATGGCTGTGTCAGCAAACGGCATTGCGACGGTTGGGAGTCATCAACAGGCAAAGGGACTCTATCAGGACGCCTTCGTCGCGGCGTTCACTGCTGCTGGAGTGCGAAAATGGGCTACCTATTATGGCGGAGAGTCGTCGGATATCGGAACTGCAGTTGAGGTTACGCCCGCAGATGATATTCTTATAGCAGGTAGTACTGGGGGAATCAACGCTATCTCCACGGCCGGCAGCCACCAAGTTGCTAACGGCGGGAACGGTGACGGATTTCTTGCAGTATTCACTTCGGCTGGTGCTCGCAAATGGGGAACATACTATGGTGGATCCGGTCAAGATTGGGCAATGGCACTTGCCGTTTCTTCCGCCGGTGACATAGCTCTGGCAGGCTATACTGAATCTACAAATGCGATCGCCACTGCTGGTAGCCATCAGCCGACGTATGGTGGCGCTAGAGATGCATTCTTGGCTGTCTTCACGAACGCAGGTGTTCGCCGTTGGGGGACTTACTATGGCGGATCAAGTAAGGACGGGGCAACCGACGAGAATAATGCCCCTTCACTAGCTGTAACTCCTGGGGGAGACATTGTCATTACAGGAGAAACACTTTCTGCCAATGCCATCTCCACGGCCGGGAGTCACCAGACAACGATCGGTGGAGGTTCAGACGCATTTTTAGCAGTTTTTACTGGTGCCGGTGTTCGCCGTTGGGGGACATACTATGGTGGGGCAAGCAAGGATCTGGCTCATGGTCTTGCCGTCACATCCGCTGGTGACATTGTAGTTGCCGGCCAAACAGAGTCTTCTGCTGCCATTTCCACGTCGGGTAGCCACCAGCCAAACCTCGGCGGCTGGGTTGACGCCTTCTTAACGTTGTTTTCTGACGTAGGTATACGCCGATGGGGTACATACTATGGAGGGCCTTCCTATGATAGAGCTACAGACCTGGCATTGACCCTCACGGGCGACTATGTTCTGTCTGGCGAGACGATTTCAGCTACCAACATTGCTACTTCTGGAAGTCACCAATCAATGATAGGAGGCAACTATGATGGCTTTTTGGCGGTATTCACCAATGGCTCTTTGTGTACTCCTCCTGGAGTGACAATACCGAACGGAGATAGACGTGCCGCATGCCAAAGTGACATTACCTCTCTTGGAGTGAGCGCTGGGGTAAACACGTCGTTTCGGTGGACGCCCCCATCAAAGGGTAGCGTTGTAAGTGGCACGGTCAGTGACAGTGCGATTTCAGTACGCTGGTCATCATCTGGTATTGATACTGTGCGTGTGAGAGTTTGGCGTTCATCAGATACCACTTGCTACAGAGATACCATTATCGTCGTGACGATCAATGCGTTGCCGACCCCCGTCATATCTGGTGCGACATCCGTATGTGATGATAGTCGCCACGTTTACCGCCTACCATCGAATGTTGGCCGCATGTATGCATGGCAAACTTCGGCAAGTGGATCGGTACAGGGAAGTTCGGCAGCCGACAGTGTTGTGGTTTCGTGGCGTAGAGTTGGCAGTGGTCCGGATACCTTGCGTGTCCGCGAGACAGTAGTTGCTTCCGGATGTAGCAAAGACACATTGCTTGATGTGCAAGTACAGCCACGGCCTACACCAATGATTACGGGGCCATCCACTTTGTGTGATGGAGGCACTGCCGTCTACAGCACGCCACAGATAGCCGGCCGTGCATACGCATGGCGCGTCTCTTCACGCGGCAGCATACAAGGATCCTCCACTAGCGATAACATTTCTGCACAATGGAGCAATGCTGGTAGTGGTCTAGACACTGTGTTTCTGCGGGAAACGAATGTGGCAACTGGGTGTGCGAAAGACACGCTGCTGGTAGTACGCGTAAACGCGTTGCCGGCTCATGTAATCACGGGAACAGCCTCGACATGCGCGGGTAAACTTGAAAGCTATACTGTCAGCAATGCCAGCAGCTCCAACCTGCGTTGGACTTTGCCAAGTAACGTCACGCTCGTAAGTGGCACCACGACGTCCTCCACAATAACTCTTCGTTGGGAGGCTGCAGGTACTTTCGACTTGAAAGTGCAGGCCACAGCCGTATCAACAGGGTGTACCAAGGATACAGTTCTTCGTGTGAGTGCCGGACAATCTCCGAATGTCGGCGTCACGGGAGCCGCATCAGTGTGTTTGTCGGATGGCAAAGGTAAGGTGTACAGTGTCGAACAGGGAGTGTCGGGGACACAATATGCATGGACAGTTACGCCAGCATCGCGAGGCAGCATTGTCTCTGGTGCATCAACGAATCAGGTGACCATTGACTGGCTGCAGCGCGGTACAGCAACACTTCGAGCGTCAGTAACTGGCCCAACTGGTTGCACCAGGGACTCGCTACTTGCCATTACCGTCGAAGACTCCCTGCGTCCAACAATTACCAGCGCAAGCGGCTTTGCTATGTGCCAAGGTGATTCACTACGCCTTGACGCTGGTAGTGGCTACGCGTCGTACACATGGTATGAGGGTACGACCGTTGTGGGCACAGCGCGCTACTACACAACGACGAAGGCAGCCCGGTATGTTGTGCAAGTGAGCAATGGTGGCTGCTCAGGATCAAGCACTGCGATCACCACCACTGTCAACGCTCTGCCAACGGTTACCGTCAGCGAGAGCCCTGCTGGAACGCTGCTGGCTACGACCAATGCCGGTCAAGCGCAGTATCAATGGTACAACGCAGCAACAACACCATGGACACCACTGACGGGTGCCACACAAGCAACATATGCGCCTGCAACAAGCGGGACGTATGGTGTGGATGTGACCAATACAACAACTGGATGTGTGAGCCGCAGCACGGCCTACACGATCACCATTGGTCCGCCTCCTGCTGACCCAGTAGTTACTGCAGTACAGTCAGCCATCACGGTCTGCCGTGGGTATACTGCGAATGCGCGTGTTGTAATCACTGGTGGTAAACCACCATATCGCATCACATGGACACTCGCCGGTACGGGCACAGTCTTAAATCGTGATGTCGATTACATCCTCGTTCCAATGACTACCGATGGAGTGCTCCGATGCTCTGTCATAGATGCAAATGACCGCAGTGATTCGGCTGATATCGCAATAACTGTTGTGCCAGTGCCTACGGTACAGATATCGCAGGTAGCACCGGACCGTCTCTTGGCTAACTGTGATAATCCAGCAGCGACGTATCAATGGTACACTGTCGATAGCACAGGTTGGCGAGTGATTGCTGGTGCGACGCAACAGTCGTATTCTCCTGCGAACGATGGACAGTTTGGTGTTGAAGCATCAACGGAATGCACGGTTCGTAGTTCCTCGTTTACATTCGTTGCACCGCCTCCACAAAAACTTGTGGTCAATGACTACGACTTTGGTTCACTCCCGGTTGATGATCTGATCAACGCCTCCGGTGGTCACGTCGGAAGTGTGCAGGTATACAACCGCACAGGCATCTACCTTGAGCTCACTGGTGCCAGCACAGATGACACGTCGACGTTTGTTGTGCCGCAGCAGTGGCCACGGCGGATGAACGATGGTGACACGGCAGAGATCGCCGTGCGCTTTGTGCCACAAGACAAGCGCGCGTATACGACCAAGCTCAATGTGACAACGAATACGACGTACTCTGGTACAGGCACTATCACGGGCACAGGCAGAGATCTGCTGCCAGATGAGCGTGTCACACAGGTCATTCTGCGTCCAACACGCTCGGAGGTTGAGCCAGGCGATACCATCAGTGTGATGTTGATGGTCAGCGTTGAGCGTCCCGTACAAACGGCAGGAGCAGCAGGACGGTATCTGTCGACGATCCAATGGGACTACCGCGTACTTGAGCCATTGCCGTCACCAGGCATGGGCTATGACACGTCAGGCACCTATGCTGTTGCAAATGTGAGCAATGGATTCCGTCAGCAGAATCAGGTGCAGCTCTATCGCTTCCGCTTCCGAGCAAAACAAGCAGAGGTCGATAGTACGAGTATCATCTTCTCAGGTGCTAAGGGCTTTGTCTGGCAGGATGATCGCAAGGCCTACCCAGCGCTTGTCGATAGCGTGGTGCGCGTGCGCGTATGCCGTGATGGCGGACCCCAGCTAATCGGGCGAATGCTCACACCGAGCATTGTGCGCGCAACGCCATCCCCAGCTCGAAATGTTGTTGATGTTGAGCTTCAAGGTCCTGTTGCAGGCACACTTGAATTGTCAACTGCTGATGGTCGACGTGTTATCTCACGCATTATTAGTGAGGACACAAAGCGTGTTCAATTGGATCTGTCTGCTCTTGGTGCAGGCATTTACACCATTGCACTCACTACACCAAGAGGTGTCGATCACGTTCCATTGATTGTTGTACCGTAGTAAGTGCAGTTCGTCTGACGAGGAGAAGAAGTAGAATGCCAACTCAATGTGTAGCAATGCGTGCAGCAGTGACGGTAGCGATGCTCATTTCGCTACTCGCTCCGATTACTTTGCGTAGTCAGGTACCCACCTATGTCCCCACAAATGGCCTCATTGGATGGTGGCCATTTAGTGGGAATGCAAATGATGTAAGCGGGAATGGGAATGATGGGACGTTGACAGGTGTAACATTTGGAACGGATCGTGTTGGTGCAACAGGACGTGCCGGTGTGTTTGATTCGCTAGATAGAGTATCGATACCGATTGCATCAGCACCTGCTGGTAACGAAGCTCGAACCATCGCTTGTTGGGTCTACTCTGATGACTTCAGCATGCCAGACCGCTTCATTGCAGGTTTCCCAATTCGATCAGCCCAGCAATCATTTGCGTTGACAGTTCTTCGCTGCTGTCCCAGTGATCTCGCGTTGTGGGGTATGGATTATGACTACCCTGCAGGTGGTAGGCTTACAAATGGATCATGGCACTTTGTTGCCGCAGCCTATGAGAACGGTGAGCTGCGGTTATGCATCGACGATTCGATCTACGTCAAGTCTTCAGCAGGCTTTAACACTGCTCGTGTTGACTTCGTCATCGGTTGCTTTGAGCCAGCAAATAGTGTGTTGTGGTCCATTCAAGGCAAGATTGACGATGTCGGATTATGGAGTAGGGCTCTGACAAATCAAGAGTTACGCTCCTTGTACAGTGCTAAGCCCTATGCTGCCCCCTCCTATGTCCCCACTAACGACCTAATTGGATGGTGGCCGTTTAATGGGAATGCAAATGATGAGAGTGGGAATGGGAATGATGGAACGGTCACTGGTGCTTTCCTGACGAAGGATCGAGATGGGGTGGCAAATAGCGCGTATACGTTTGATGGAATCGATGATGTTATTCAGACACCGAACCAGACGTTGACAGGGTCTGTCTCGTTTTCGGGATGGTATAAGATGTCAAGCTTCAATACCCCTGGCAATGACATGTTCTATGTCTCGAATCAGTCGATGTCAAGTGATATCTATTCCGCAAACATTGCATTTGGTTTCCGCAGCTACCAGGGTGAGTATGGACACTCGACATACATCCCATCGCCCCTTACAGGCTACTATGCGACAAACAATCTGCCCACGACAGATGTGTGGCATCATATTGTTTGTGTGTATGAAAAAGGAGCCTATGTCAGGATGTATCTCGACACAGTCTTGATCTACCAAAACACGAATGTTATTACTAATCCATCACAAGCAAGCTTGCCGTTGCTGATCGGTGGTACAGGTACATCGTCGTACTATTACTACGATGGAGAACTCGATGATGTAGGAGTCTGGAACCGCGCCCTCACTCAAGATGAGGTTAAGGCGTTGTACACAGGTCAGTCTTGCAATGTCACGGTCACATCGCAACCACAGAATAGCGCCATTAACGCTGCGAGCAAGGCTGTTATTGATGTGTCTGTCACATCGGATACCGTTGTCACCTACAATTGGCAATTCAACAATGGTGCAGGGTTTGTAGATGTCTCTGATGGGACTTCATACACAGGAAGCAAAACATCTCAATTGACAATTGTATCAATGTCTACTGCAACACAGGGTGATTACCGTTGTGTGATTTCAACCTCACGTTGCGCTGTTACGTCCCAAACGGCAACCATAAGTCTAGCTTCCGTCGGTGTACCATCGTATGTACCAACGAATGGTCTCATCGGTTGGTGGCCGTTTAATGGGAATGCAAATGATGAGAGTGGGAATGGGCACAATGGTCTGGCTTCAAATGGTGTTCAGCCGAGTGTGGATCGACACGGCGTGAATGGGTCATCGTACCTGTTTGACGGCCAAGATGATAAGATTCGCATCGATGTACCTGTGCCGATCGGTTCGGCTCCCCGCACAGTTTCGAGTTGGTTCCGAACAACTGATAATCGGCCTAATCCAGCATATCAGTACCCCGAGTTACGTTCTGTTACAGCATACGGGAACGGCGAAGGTGGAAAAATCATCTTCATTCAACTAATTAGGTTGATTGACTCCCTCGGATATGGCCAGTTCGAGTCAGGTTCAGGTGGTGATGCACTGTATTCGAAATCGCCGCTCAATGATGGTTTGTGGCATCACATAGTCAGCACATATTCGGGATCTGGATCAACAGTCAAGCTGTACGTTGATGGTCAGCTTCAAGGTGAGTCGGATAGCATTGAGTTAATCACAGCTCAGAGTGAACTTGGAGTGGGATACTGCCCATGGTCGTCAATCTACTTTAAGGGTGACATTGATGAAATTGGTCTCTGGGATCGTGCGCTCACCGAGAGCGAGATTCAAGGCCTCTACACAGGTGTGCCCTGCAGCATTACAATCACCTCAAACCCATCGAGTAAGCAAGCACTGTCATCTCAATCTGTAGTGCTGCAGGTAGCAGCAACCGCAGATACGGCGCTAACCTATACATGGCAAGTCAAGACCGGTGCTGCATATGTTGACGTCGTAGATGGTGCAGCATATGCAGGTAGCAAAACACCCCAGTTGACAATTGTATTGATGTCTGCAGCAACGCAGGGAGATTACCGATGTGTGGTCTCGACGGCTAAGTGCTCATTGACATCGGAGGTTGCAACAGTGACCCTGAAGACCGTAAACCTGCCAGCGTATGTTCCTGTCGCAGGACTCGTTGGGTGGTGGCCATTCAATGGCAATGCCGATGATGAGAGTGGGAATTCTCATCATGCGATTGCAACTGAAGCGCAGTTGACGGAGAACAGATTCGATCAGATCAACTCGGCATATAGACTTGATGGCATCGACGATAACCTTTTCGTGCGTGATAGCCTATTCGATCTATCGTGGAGTGACTGGACGATGTCGCTCTGGTACTCGCTTGATGTTGATGCACGGCGTACTGCGTTAATGATCAATTCTGCGCCACACTGGGGAGTTGCTATCGGTGTCGGCACTGGAACAAAGTATCGATTTGGAGTCGGCGATGGTGTTGGTTCGTGGCCGTTCTACGATCCATCTAGACCGCCCACAAAATCAGACTATGTGGTTGGCGAATGGAAGCATGTGATCGTCGTAAAGAGAGCTGACAATGTTACCTTCTATGTTGATGGGGTGCTTGACTCTACAATCACGATTAATGGAACGCCGACATCACGCCAATGTCAATTGTACTTTGGTCAAGCGCATCTCTATGGTGAGAATCTTAAAGGTAAGCTTGATGATATTGGCGTATGGAATCGAGCGATTGATGCAGCTGAAGTGTTGGCGTTGTTTAGTGGTCGGGATTGTGCGCTGACGATTCAGACGCAACCGAGCAGTGATTCCGTGCTCTTGAACGAGTCGGTACAGCTGCGTGTTGCTGCGACAGCCGACACAGCCATCTCGTACACGTGGCAAGTTGATAACGGAACAGGATTTAGTGATTTGAATGATGGGGTAGTGTATTCAGGGACTACAACGTCACAGTTGATAATCACATCCATGTCAGCCGCTACACAGGGAGACTATCGATGTGTAGTCTCGACGGCGAAATGTTCGATTGCATCGCTGCCTGCAACGGTAACTCTCAAGAGTGTCGATACGCTTCAAGGCTTGGCAGTGTATCCTATAGACTTTGGATCTGTGCCATCAGATCAGCTCATCAACTCCGCTGGCGGACACGTTGGCAGCGTCCGGGTGAAAAATGTCTCAGGGACCGCTGTCGAACTTATTGGAGCCACTGTCTCTGATACGGTCAACTTTGTTGTCCCTGATCAGTGGCCTCGGCGCCTCAAGGACGGAGAAGAGGTTGAGGTAGCAATTCGATTTTTGCCGAGTGGGACTAAACCATTTTCAGCGTCCCTGACGATCAGAACATCAGATAGCTATGGTGGTCGCTCAACGGTGGCGGGTGTTGGACGAAGTCTTGCGGCTGATGAACGAGTGACTCAGGTCATGCTGCGGCCGTCCAGAACATTCGTTGAGCCTGGTGACACACTGAGCGTAGAACTCTATGTTGGTGTAGAGCGACCAGTGCAGACAGCAGGTGCTGCAGGACGGTATCTGTCGACGATCCAATGGGACTACCGCGTGCTGGAGCCATTACCTTCACCAGGTATGGGGTATGATACAACCGGCACATACGCTATCGCTAATGTAGGTAATGGTTACCGTCAACAGAACCAGCCACTACTCTACCGCTTCCGCTTCCGAGCAAAACAGGCAGAGGTCGATAGTACGAGTATCATCTTCTCAGGTGCCAAGGGCTTTGTCTGGCAGGATGATCGCAAGGCCTACCCAGCGCTTGTCGATAGTGTGGTGCGCGTGCGCGTATGCCGTGATGGCGGACCCCAGCTTGTCGGACGCGTGCTACCGGCGCGTATCGTACGGGCAACCCCGACACCAGCACG
>JAURNF010000206.1 GCA_030830285.1 Candidatus Kapaibacterium sp. | reverse complement strand
TGGAACCAGTTCTGCACGACGATTTTCTTCGAAACCATCTTCTCGATCGCGCACGTCAGTCATCGTTGTCAGCGCAGCGTGCGGCGAGAGATTCCCAGCTGTAGTGCGTAGGCGTGACGGCTCAATTCGCCATACTCGGACGAGGTAGTCCTTGATCGCTTCAGCACGCTTTCGAGATAGGACCGTATCACCTCGTTCATCATCACGACCGTTATTGTAGCCATGAATCGTCAGTGTTGCTGTTGGGTAAACGTCGCGCAAGCGGCGTCCAATAACGTTGAGAATGTTATAGTACACCTCAAGCGTCACATCACTTCGACGCTCTGCCGTGACGTTATCGAATCGAAATCGCCGTTCTTCATTGAATGCTGCAGTCTGCGCTGTTGACAAGAACGTATAGCGGTTACCATTCAGTACATCACTGCCTTGATCGAAGAAGACGTAAGGCAGAAGCGGATAGAGCTGCCTTGATAATGTCTCTTCAATGCGCACAATACCCACATCACGTAGCTGCTCGCCAGGGAGTAGTTCATACACATTGAGTGAGCTACGTAATGTTGAGCGTGAAGCTCCTTCTGGGCTTGGCACCCGCACAGGTAGAGCAGCTAGCGCGTCTGTACGGTAACACATAAAGGGCAATCCTACATCGAGACGAATCGCATTAGAAGTGAGCCTCTTCCCCGCGTCAGCAATGATTGCCGTTGCACCGAGTTCATAGGCGACTGCGAGGCGCAATCCAATCGTTGACGAGAGTTGCGTTTGCCATCCGAGTCCGGCGTAGACACTCACCCATGGCTGGACCATTGCCGAGGCTGAGGTAGAATACGCGAGTCGCTCGTTCGTTCGTGTATCTGCGAAGATAACGTTCGCAGGTCGGAGCAGTGTCTCGCGCTGCGATGCAGTCGACGCCACATCAATACTGCCGACAAGTCCACCCATGATGCCGAGACCTGCAAGCGCTTGAGGAGAATACAGCGCCTGAGCACGAAGCTCCACAGATGTGATGCCAAGTTCTGCCGTCGTGCGAGAAACAGCACTATCGACGCCGACACCATTATCAGTGTTTACGAGCGAATATCCAATGAAGTCGTCTTTGTACAACCTATATGCATTACGCGATACCCCGAGATAGCCCTCGATGCGCAACTCGGGCAGCGGTCGCAGA
Source organism: Candidatus Kapaibacterium sp. (assembly GCA_030830285.1). Classification (GTDB taxonomy): domain Bacteria; phylum Bacteroidota; class Ignavibacteria; order Kapaibacteriales; family Kapaibacteriaceae; genus UBA10438. The sequence continues at coordinate 7,215 of JAURNF010000206.1, read as the reverse complement.
ATCTCAAGTCCGAGAAGTACCGCGGCGCCCCATCCATTACCATGCTCAAGGGTGGAGCAACACGATTGAAATCCGGGCAGACCAGTAAATGTTGTGCGGGGTTGCTGCAACCGACCGGAAAGTGTCGGTATAAACGTGAGAGTGTCTCCTGCTGCAAGATGTACCGCTCCGCCGACGCATGTCAGCATAGCGATACACACGTGCATACTCGAGCGTAACGACATACGTACGTTACGCAGAAATAGATCGACACCGTTCAACACCACGAAGCCCCCTCGATACGCAGGTATCACATGCGCCACACCAACGCAGCAAGCATGCGGAAATGCAGCGCTCCAACGGACAAATGTCGGGAAGAGAAATGGGCTGCAACTCGTCGTTTCGAGATATACTACGTTTTTACCACTTGTCGTATGTATGGCCTAGTTGAGGGGTGTGATGAGGAACATGGTACATGCTCACACGTTACTACCAAGCACGTCGTAGAAGTGTAGCATCACCTCACGCACGACACATGAAATAGTGCGTTGTCGTGCGAGAAGACCTTGGTCCATGTCGCACCGCCATCGGTAGTGCGTGCTATCGGACCCGTTCGTGGGAAGCCAACTGTCTCTCCAACGCTAATCGCATTGTTGCTGTCGAACGCATCGATGCCGAGCAGAAACGTGCCGCGCAGGTTCTCGGCGTAGTCGGACCATGTAGTGCCAGCATTCTCTGTGCGCAGGATATGCCCCATATCCATCGACGCCCACCATGTGTTCTCGCTGAGCATGATGAGATGGTTGATATCAGCGCCACCATTTGTTCCACCTGCAACAGCTGTAGAGTCGGCTCGCCATGTGATGCCGTTATCACGACTCACAACGTAGTAGTTCGTTGTGCCGTAGAACACGAGGGTGGTGCCGTAGTGATATGCACCAATCAGTTCATGCCGATTAAAGTTGTTCGGGAACTCAACTGACTCCCACGACGCACCGCCGTTTGTGGTGGTGCGATTAAATCCTAGGGCAAGATCATTCTCAACCGGAATACCACCGCAGATCATCACACGATCGGCTGAGATCGCATGCACGCCTTGGATCATCGCTCCATTGAATCCCGTGGTATCACACAGCGACCACGTTGCGCCTGCGTTCGTTGAGCGCAGCACTGTGCCCTGCTCACCTGTCACGTAGATGTGCGTGCCATTGACGATGTCAATCGACTGCAGACCTACCTGCGATGTCAACGGCGTCGCAACAGCCATCCATGTAGCACCGCCATCGGTTGTATGCACGATCGTACTCTTGGTACCAACAGCCCAGACGTGCTGCGCGTCGATAGCCTTCACATCGGCGAGGTCGATGCCTAATAGCGATGCCTGCCCCACGCCTTGACGCGACCACGTAGCACCACCGTCGGTGGTCTTGAGGATGCTTGCATATCCCGTTTCAGCAGGAGCGCAATTCCCTACCGCCCACGCAATGCGCGCAGAATCGACGGGAGTTGTTGTTGACGAACACGCGCTGATGAACAACGCTGATGCAAGAATGATGACAAGGTTCTTCATGTTCTTACCGGAGTGAATCAAACCATGGTTTAATGTTAATCAGCGAGTAGATGTATACAGCGCGGTGATCCGCGGTTGCACCTGCGTCGATTGCTTCTGCTGTTGCATTGCCGATTGTGTTTTGATAGTCAGCTGCGATTCGAGCTACTTGCCACGGGATGGCTTCGTCACGATAGCTGTAGAACGCGCGCAATGGCGTCTTCATGCGCCATCGATACGCAGCACCAGCGTCGAGCATCTTCCAGAAGGGTTTTGTAGCAGTGCGACTGTCTGCATAAAACAGATCTGTGTACAACGAATCGATCACCAACGGAACGTCGTTTGCAAAGTCGTCGAACGTCATCTCGAAACGATGAAGCTTGCGCACCTTGTCGAGATACTTCGGGACGACGGCCTCTTCGACATACCCATTTAGACCTTGGTACGCATCCATTGAAAGCATCAGATTTGTCAGAGCCGCCACGCTGAAGCCTGCAAAGAAGGGGCTTGTGTTATTCAATACTGATGAAACAAAGAGCAATGGGTCGGCCGGACCCGATGCTGATGCCGCTGCTGCAACTGGGATGTTCGCGAGCTCCAATGCACGCAAGAAGAGCAGCGTGCTATAGCCCCCTTGCGACCATCCATTGATGAAGAGCTTCCCTGGTGTAATCCCTTGTTGCTGCAACATCGTCATCGATGCACGGTACATATCGATACACGCTTGCGCAGTGCTCTGCGCAACGAAGTATGAATTCGGAGCTGTACTTCCAGGCGTTGTACCAAAGTAATCAGGAGCAATGACGATGTAGCCCTGCGAGGCAAACTGCGAGATCATGAACTGTGTTTCGATCGATCCATCGGGATTCGACGGCACCCAACTCCGATCGAAGATGGTCCCATGCTGGTAGCTGACAATTGGTGCACCGGGAAGGATGCTATCTGGAATCACGACCAGACCGTAGGCTGTAACCGAAGCATTGTTCTTCTCCGGAATCACCGACTGATAGGCAATCTTATAGAGCTTGACACCGTGCTTCGCCGGCGCAAGCTGACTACGAAATGCATCCGGCGACATCGTACCCTTGGTCAAGAACAGCGTCAGTCCTTGGTCGATCACCGCCTGAATACGCGCAACATCGTACCTGCCCAGAAGGTCGACCTTTACCAGCTCACCAGGTGTAACCGGTGCAACTGGATCCGTTGACGAACACCCAGCAAGAATCACTGCGCAAACAATACCAACAAGTAGCTGTCGAAGCATACTCTCCCCCTTGTGCTATTCGATGTGACAGGACAGCACGAAGTTAGGGAATGGTGGTCATTGGGTCAGTTCTACTGCCTACCGCAACACAACCTTGCGCTGATAGACAACAGCTCCCGCTGCATCACAGAGATGTACAAGAACAACTTGCTGCGATGCATCATTCGTGCGAAGGAGCACGTTCCGCGCGTCTAATGTTACAGACGCAGACGCAAGGACCTCGCCACGAAGCGTGATCGCACGGACGGTTGCGACGTTCGATAGATCCCACGCGACGTTGATGCCCTCTGGAGTACTTGTGCAAACAACTGACGTGAGTTGGTCGTCATCAACACTCGTCGTGACAGTAGATCCACGCCAGATCGAGTATGCTTTTGGACCCTCAGCATTTGATATGAACTCCACTTGGATCGAGTCCGAACCTTGATCAGTACGGCGATAGCACAGATCTTGAACCTGATAAAATGATCCAGGTGGAATGACATACGGCAGTGCGGTCAACGCTGCCGGCGTCAGCGAAAAGTTCGTCCCTGCAAGTCCAGTAACGCGAGTGATCACTAGTGTATCACTGCCCGGGTTAGTGACACGCAACCCTCCGGACTTACACACAAGCTCCGAAGGCAAGACAACGCCTGCATCATAGTCTTCAACGGTGATACGTGGCTCCGCCGTGATGCCGCGCACAGGGACTCTGGTATCAGCACACGTTGAAGAAACAACCAGCGTATCAAGATCAAAGTCCTGCGTGAGGTCTGTTGTTTCCTCTGCAGCATCATAGCGCAGCGTAATCACAAGACTATCGCCTGCCTGCAACACATCCGGCAAACTTGACGAACTCCGCACGATCGTGAACCGGGCTCCTCGTTTCAGTGAGCATGCCTTGATGACAAGGTCTGACATTGAAGGGTTTCGGACGACGACATCCCTCTCAACCTTGCTCTGAAGCCGCGTCTTGCCAAAGTCAATGAGGTTAATGTCAACCCCAATTCGAGGCACGCTATACTCGCAGGTATCAAGAGTTTGATTACCTGCCCAGTCGCGCACGAAGTACACACATCGTGCATCAAGGTTCGGATTGATGACCTTCAACGCGTATTTGAACTTCTTGTACGACGTGACGCGTGGGAAGGACTGATCAGTGAGTAACTCAAGCTTGTAGTTCACGTTTCCAGCACCTGGCATCGTATCAATCAAGGCTACTCCAGTTTCGATCTGATCCGACTCCATTGGTACACTACGAGGTGGGTCGGGGATGTTTCGAAGTTCCGACACTTCACAGGTAAACGTGCCACATTCCTGCGTTCGAGAGATGACGGGAGGCATCGTGTCGATGAATCGTAAATCCGTTCCGGCAGAGATAATGGGCCAGCCGTAAGCATCAACAGCGCCATAGCCATAGACGTATCCACCAAACTTCACTGCACCGTTACTGGTGATACGGTGTGCTCGCGATTCAGCTCCAAAGTCAAGCGTCGTCCAATACAGTCCGCCTGGCATCTTGTTAAACAGCAGCGTCGGACTCTGTGCCGATGGATGTTTCCAGACCGGAATACCATCAATCTCGAGCGATTTGAGATTATCAATGAGGTTCGTCGAGGCTGTATCGGTCTTAACGATGAGATTCAATCGGTTCTTTGAAAACTTTGCCGCAGTCGGACACTGGAAGATTGCACTTGTAACAAACTGCTCTTCCGGTGTCACATTCATCATGAACGGATCAAGGATCGGATCGCCATCCCATGACGACGAACACGAATACTGCATCACAAAGATTGGCTTGTCTGCTTCCCACACTGCATAGCCATGTGTGAGTGTCGTTGGTGCAGCAGCTTGTGCGAGATCAACGAACTCACCAGCCTTCGCAATTAGGCCGCCCTGCTGTCCAAGAGGCTTCTGGCTCTGCCTGTCATAGTATTTCAGAGACCATGTGGTATTCGAATCGCGAGCAATCACACGAAACACATCACCCTTCCCTTGTCCATTGCGATTCTCACGCTGGAGCTCCAACGATGCGTAGCGCTTGCCCCATGTGCTTGTCGGTGGTGTCATCTCGGCGAGGTGATTACGTCCATTTCCGTTGATGAGCAGGTTCGGCATCGTTGTACGCTCATGAAAGGAGATAAGACCGATAGGCCTGTTCGATGTGATTTTCGATCCTGTGAGGTCAAATACACCTCGGGTCGTTGCATCACCTTTGACCATATAGACATCACCTTCGTCGAGCAACACGGTAAAGGGCTGACCATTAAGCGAGCGACCACCGGAGGTTTTCGCTTCATTCGCTCCAACCCCACGAAGTTGAATGGTTACTTCGGTACCACCTTCACGACCAACAACAATGAATCCTCCTCCCCACTGTTTGAATTCGCGAAAATCATAGTACGTCGTTGCAACGTACTCGGTTCCCCATGCACTCACAGGAATCGCCATGTATCCATCCGATGTCGTTGTCTTTGAGTTTAGGACGTACACTGATATCGGTCGGGCAGCAATGATGCGTATCCCCTGCTTCACAACTTTCTCTGCATCACGCACTTCCCACGTCCAGTTCGTCTCCCCCCGCTTGTCGGAAAGCGTACGAATCTCGTAGGGCATCAGCTTCCGCTTATAGGTCTTGCTCCCAGCAGCATCATACACCTCAATCTCTGTCTCATAGGCAGAGGCGACATAGATCTCGAGCTCGTCAACAGGAAACGGATTGATCTCATTCGGTGGAATCGCGATCCAGTACTCAGTTCCAAGAGTCACATCAGAGGCAAGCATTTCCGAGATCTTAGGCGCTCGTTGCTGTGCGATAGCGCCAGATGCGGCAAGTACACACACAACGTAAACCACAGCGCGACAAATCGACATTACACGAGTACTCATGCATTCCTCTCAATCAACCGTACAATGGAAATTGTGGACTCTACAGAACTGCACAACGAATCATACATAGGTGCAGAGCTACAAGATATGCTAGGCATCAATTCATTCACGGCGTAAAACGTCTCACTAGAATCACAATACCGCAACTACCACTTTATTCATCACCTAGTCCGAGGGTACATCGGCATACCTTGCACGTGAATGATTTACCACACGCATCTGAAGGGGCCCTATCGTGAAGACGATATCTATGTTCGTTCTAGCAATCTGTACAGTTTCTGTCATTGCTTCCTGTTCACGTTCGACACAGGACGATAACTCATCATCTGACCAATCCGGTAGCACGTCACAGACATCAGCTTCGTCTGAACCTGCGGAAGATACCGACCCAACCGGAACGTATGTATACGAGAACGGTCAGGGAAAAACTGAACTCGTGGTATCGTCATCGACATGGTATGCGACAACGACAATGAAGACTGGTTTTGGCGATGATTATGATGCATCGCAAGCGATGACGAGTCGCGGCATTGTGAACGACGGCGGTCTCTACGATGAGACAGGCTACATCAAGGTTGGCAAGCTCTGGAAGAACGCAAACAAGAAATGGGCTGCCGACCTCGACGCTGGAAGCGGCACGATGGTGCTGTTTAAGGAGTAACTCCAACCTCCCTATTCCCTCCGTAGTTTCCGCAATGATGCTTCGCCCCTTCATTGCAACACTGCTGATGGTGATGATGTGCACCGCAGCAGTCACCGCACAGGACCTCACACGATACGTCGATCCGATGACTGGTACGGGTGGTGTTGGCCACACGTATCCAGGTGCTACACTTCCCTACGCGATGGTGCAGCTAAGTCCGGATACACGACGTGATGGTAGCTGGGAAGGCTGCAGCGGATACTACCATGCAGACTCGCTGATCTACGGCTTCACACACACGCACCTAAGCGGTACGGGCTGCTCAGACTATGGCGACATTCTGCTGATGCCACGTACGCGTGCAGTATCGGTTGATCCGAAGCGCTACGCATCGCGCTATCGTCATAGCGACGAAGTAGCACAGCCTGGATACTACGCAGTCACACTCACTGATGATGATGTGCGCGTGGAGCTCACAGCAACCACACGCGTTGGAATGCATCGCTACACATTTCCTGCAAACGCTCGCACGCGCACTGTTGTGCTCGACTTGCGACATCGCGATAAGACACTCGCAGCAGAGCTTCGCTTGGTGAGTCCGACACGCATCGAGGGCTATCGTCGCAGCGAAGCATGGGCCCGCGATCAACACGTGTACTTCGTGATGGAGTTTTCTGAGCCCCTTACCGCATGCACCGTGCCGGGTCGCCCACGCATGAAGTTTGGATCAGCACTCACAAGCAATGACATTGCTGCATTGTTGACGTTTCGCGCCACATCATCACCATTGCTCGTAAAGGTTGGCATTTCATCCGTTGATGTTCAGGGGGCTCACCGCAACCTTGTTGAGGAGCTACCGCATTGGGACTTCGAGCGCGTGCGACGTGAAGCAACACGCGCATGGAACAACGA
>JAURNF010000205.1 GCA_030830285.1 Candidatus Kapaibacterium sp. | reverse complement strand
GCAAAACCGAGTAACGCATCCATCTGCGCAATACGCTGTGCGACCTGCTGAATGCTCTGTCCATGTTCGGCGATCCGCGCACGAAGTTCATCGAGGAGTTGCAACTCGAGCCCATGCACCACAGACTCAGCATTGAGCAATCGCTCCTCGAACGTCTTTAACTCTTCAGTGATATAGCGCTCAGCATTCGCAAGGGTCTGCTTGCGATGATAGTGCTCCGGAACTTTTGTCTTATGTGTGTTCGGTACTTCAAGGAAGTACCCGAAGACGTTCGTCGTAGAAACCTTGAGTGTACTTATGCCAGTAGATGCTCGCTCACGCTCTTGATAGGCAGCAAGCCACTCTTTGCCATGATTGAGTGCATAGGTAGCATCGTCGAGATCAGTGCGATATCCCTGACGGAACATCTTTCCGGTACCTATCTGAAGTGGGGGCTCATCCTCGAGCGCCGACTGCAACAGGTCAACCAATGCGGAGTGTGGATCGAGACCTCGAACAAGAGCAGAGACTTCTGGGTAACGAGATTGCTGCGCTGCCTGCACGATACTTGGTATCTGTTGAAGACTCGACCGCAGAGCAACGATATCTCTCGATGTCGCGCGATTGGTCATCACCTTGGTCAGCATACGCTCAATGTCGCCCACCTTACCCAGGTGCATCCGTGTCTCGTCCCTGATTGCTGCTTCGCGCACAAAACCACAAACAACAGCGTGCCGAGCTTGAATTGCTTGCATCTCTGTGCATGGCGACTGAAGCCACCAGCGTAGCAAGCGCGCACCCATCGGTGTTACCGTATAATCGATCATCGACACCAGAGCACCGGCCTGATCTCCGCTCGACATTGACGCATGAATCTCAAGATTCCGGCGCGTCGATGCGTCAAGGATCATCGTCGTATCGGTCGACAGCAAGCGGATTGAGGTGAACTGCTGAAGTGAACCTCTCTGAGCCTCGGACACGTAATGCATGATCGCACCGGCAGCCGAAACACCACTCGTTACATGTTCAAGACCAAATCCCTTCAATGACGCGGTCTGAAACTGCCGCAACAGTGTCTCTTGTGCGAAGGATGCCTCGAAGATCCACGGCTCAATCCGAGTGCGCGCTGCAGCAAACGGCAGTCGATCGAGAATCGGCTCCCAAATGTCTCGTTCGCCCTTATTGACGAGTATCTCCGCCGGCTGAAGCGACTCAAGAAGGGATGTTACGTGTTGACGACGGACATCGCCTGCGCTAAGCATACCAGTCGATACATCCGCAACCGCAACGCCAACCACGTCCTGGTTGGACGGTCCAGCACTCAATGCCACGATATATGTGTTACGAGTATGGTCTAGCAGCTTATCGTAGAGCACGACACCCGGAGTAACGACCTCCACAACATCACGCTTTACAATGCCTTTAGCCTGTTTCGGATCCTCAAGTTGTTCGCACACTGCCACCCTATGTCCTGCGCGGACGAGGCGCGGAAGGTAGTTGTCAAGCTGGTGGTGAGGGAACCCAGCAAGCGGGATCTCCCCTGCAGATCCATTGTTCCTCTTCGTCAACGTGATTCCGCAAGCCTTCGCTGCAGCCACGGCATCGTCGCCAAAGGTCTCGTAAAAATCGCCCAGTCGGAAGAGCAGCACGGTATCGGCGTGCTTTTCCTTGATTTGACGGTACTGCCGCATGAGCGGGGTTTCGGAGGCTGACTTCACACTGAAATTTACGAAACCTTGTCTGGGTAGTCGAGATTTCGCGCGGCGTCGTATCTTTGTGTCCCCGAAGGAGGGGTGGCCGAGTGGCTGAAGGCAACGGTTTGCTAAACCGTCATAGTGGTTTTGGCCGCTATCGAGGGTTCGAATCCCTCCCCCTCCGCACATTTAAAGCCCTGCGCCGCATGCGCGGGGCTTTTTTTTCCGCCCCATACGATGAGTGATGAGCGCACGATACGAACCATTGTCACGAACCGCAAAGCCTTGCACGAATTCGAGGTACTGCAGCGGTTTGAAGCAGGGATTGCGCTCACCGGAACCGAAGTAAAGTCACTCCGCGCCGGCAAAGTCAACATGGCCGACGCCTACGCGAGTTTCCCGATTCGAGGTTCAAACGAGTGCTGGCTTCTTGGCTTGCACATTAGTCCGTATGACTTCGGAAATCGCGAGAATCACGACCCCTTACGTAAACGGAAACTCCTTCTCAAGCATCACGAACTGATTCGTATGCGTGAGGCAATTGAAGAAAAGGGGCTCACTGTTGTTCCCCTTTCCTTGTACTTTTCGGGACCGTATGTGAAGGTGGAACTTGCACTGGTTCGGGGCAAGAAACTCTACGACAAACGAGCCGCAACCAAGGAACGAGAGCAACGTCGTGAAATGCAGCGACGCACAGATGATTAACGGGGATGATTAACGAGAGTACGATGCTATGATGTCAGTCACAGAACAACTTCGCGTCATTGAAGAGCATGTGGTCGATCTCCTTCCACACGATGAGCTTAAAAAGAAGCTCGAACGATCTGTCGCAACCAATACGCCGTTGCGGGTGAAACTTGGACTAGATCCAAGTCGCCCAGATATTCATATCGGGCATGCAGTTGTACTCAACAAGCTGCGCCAGTTCCAGGACCTTGGACATACTGTGGTGTTGATCATTGGCGACTTTACTGCAATGATTGGCGACCCTACTGGTAAGTCTAAAACCCGTCCAGCGCTAACCCTCGAAGAGACACGTGAGAACGGCCGCACGTATGTTGATCAGGCTGCCAAGATTCTCGACATGACACGCACCGAAGTGGTGCACAACTCGAAGTGGCTCGATGCGATGAGCTTTAAGGATGTGATCGCCCTCTCGGCAAAGTACACCGTTGCGCAACTCCTCGAGCGAGATGACTTCACGAAGCGGTATCGCGGCGGCGAACCAATCAGCGTCCATGAGTTTCTCTATCCTCTCTCACAGGCCTACGATTCAGTAGCTATTCGCAGCGACATCGAGCTTGGTGGCACCGATCAAAAGTTTAATCTGTTGGTTGGACGTGAGATCATGCGCTCGTTTGGTATGGAACCACAGTGCATTCTCACAATGCCAATCCTCGAAGGAACTGACGGCGTCGAAAAGATGTCAAAGTCGCTCGGCAATTACATCGGACTCACGGATTCGCCTCGTGATATGTTCGGTAAGTCGATGTCGATTCCCGACACACTCATGCCTCGATACTTCCAATACGCTTGCTCAGTATCAGCCGAAGAGGTTCGTGCATTCCAAGAGGGCTTGGTAGCAGGAACGATTCACCCGCGCAACGCGAAGGTGGATATCGCAAAGCGCATCGTTGCTCGGTATCACGGCCAGCAGGCCGCAGATGATGCGTTCGCTGAGTTCGAGCGCGTGTTCGTAAAGAAGGATATCCCCGATGAGATGCCGACCTATACTGCGGCAACAGCACACGAGCCTCTCGTCGATCTTCTGGTTCAGCAGCAGCTCGCGAAGTCCAAGACTGAGGCACGGACGTTGATCAAACAGGGCTCCGTGCAGCTCGATGGAACGAAGGTCGTCGATCTCGATCATGTTGTCGACTGTTCGCAAGAACGTGTCCTACGTGTTGGCAAACTCCGCTTCCTTCGCATTCTCCCTGCATGATCGTAGAGGTATCGAACGAAGGTTCGTTGCGAGGTAGCGAGAACATGCGTCGCGACCTCGACCTTGTTGACCGCGTTCGCAACGGCGGTGTAGATCTGCCACTTCGATTCTATCAATGGGATCCGTGGTGCGTTTCGCTCGGCACGAACCAGCAGTCACATAACATCGACGCTGAAGCCTGCGCATCGCGAGGCTTCGACATCGTTACACGTCCGACAGGTGGACGCGCTGTGTTGCATGCATGCGAAGTGACATATGCGTTCGCAGTGCGCATTCCTACAGGTCGCTCAGCTATGGATGTGTATCGTGCATTCCACCAACGCCTACATCAAGCGCTTGCTTTTCTCGCTCCAGAGCTCTCGATAAGTACCGATTCTCCCCCACTCTATCAACACTATGCCGCATCTGGCGCACTTGGTCAGGTCTGCTTTTCTGCACACGCTCCAAGTGAACTGTTGTGGAACGATCGGAAAGTCGTGGGCTCAGCACAACGCGTCATTGACGGTATCGTGCTGCAACATGGTTCGATTCTCTGCGGGCCAGGCCACGAGGAACTTGGGTATATACTTCGAGCAGAGCGCGAGATGCAAGACCGCGTTGTAGCAGCCACACGTGCTTCGAGTGCGACGCTCTCAGATGTTGCCCATGCAGAGATTCTACCTCAGGACGTTGCAACGCATCTGCATAGCACATTCACAACAGATGTGCTTATCGAGATGATGCGTTCGGTTCGATAGGTCTGAGAATGGACACACCGATGTGTGACTTCACCGAAGCGATGTAGTCAGACAACCGCACATCAAGGATGACCTTCTTCTTAGTAACAGACGCGTGCATGAGTCGAGCAACGGATCCTTCTCGCACGATGAGTCCTGTGTGTGCGTAATCAAGTCCAGCTTTCGATGTTGCGATCGCGACGATATCGCCTGTCTTGAGCAATGGCTCAATGTCAGCAATCTTCTCTCGTGGGACGATATAGCGCGTGGTTGTTGCTAACCGACGCTCGATCGACGCCATTGTTCCAACAAGTGCCGTGTCTGCCTTGAGTGGCGGGTAATACTGCGGATGTTCTGACATGAATGACACGCGTATTGGAAACACGTCGCCACCTAGATCAGGCGTTACATCACGAACAATGCCTTTGGCAACATTGTTTTCTATCCATTCGGCTGTGTAGTGGAGACGTGACGCATATCCATCGAGCTGACCATCACGATACCTCGTGCGTGTGATCTGCTTGATGAACGCATCCCATGAAGGCGTGCCAAGCTTACTGCATCTAGCCATGGCTAGGACGTTTTCGAAAAAGGTAACGCAATC
>JAURNF010000204.1 GCA_030830285.1 Candidatus Kapaibacterium sp. | reverse complement strand
CAGCGCACGATCGGTTGTTGAGAGCGCCTGTTCGAAGAGCGCATCAAACTGTGCGTTCTGAAACCGGGTCGAGTTAATCGGCGACGGTTGTGTGGGATCAGGTACGATCTTCCCGTAGTACAAGTTGAGAAACGACTCAGGGTCGGGATAGTCGGCAACCCAACCGAGACGGAAGAAAGGCGCTTTGCCAGCATCAATAGACTCGAGGTGCTGGGCAAACTCAACTTGCATGAGCTTTACGTTGATGTTGAGGTGCTCCTTCAGCATTCCTTGAATGGCCTCCGCAATCGACACGTTGCGTCCGCCCCCAGCATTGAGCTGCAGGGTTATCTCCGGAAACCCACGTCCATTTGGATACCCCGCCTCTGCCATCAACGCACGTGCGCGTGCTGGATCAAATCGGTACCCACGAACACTGTCGGAGGCATAGCCTGGCATTGATGGTGGTACCAGACCGTGGTGCGCCGGTCCCGATGCTTGCCCCTTAAGAACGTAGCGGATGATGCGCTGTCGATCAACGGCATAGTTGAGCGCCTTGCGTACACGTACATCCCTGAGCACGGGATCGATCGTGACCATCCCATAGAACTGCGTTGCGAGTGCTGTGACATGAAGGAGCTGATACTTCGACCACTTGCCCTTTGGTTGCTTCTTCTCATCGACGAGCTCGGCGAAGAACTCGTTCGGAATTCGATACGACTCTTCAAGATTGCCCGCATCGAACTCGAGGAGCTGCATCTTGTCGTCCTTCATGAAGGTAAACCGAATACCGTCGAGGTATGGGAGTCGGTTACCTACTTCATCGACATCCCAGTAGAATGGATTGCGACGCAGCTCACATGATCGATCAGGATTCCATGCTACAAACTGAAACGGACCAGACCCAACGGGATGCTGCATATAGGAATTGCCATAGCGCTCTACGGCTTCACGTGGCACGATGCCCATCGATGTTTGCGCAACCGTGTATTCAAACGGAGCGAACGGCTTGATGAGTCGTATCTGGAATGTTGTGTCATTCACGACCACAAAACCAGCTACCCCATTCACTGTTGAACGTGATCCTGATCGCTGCGCTTGGCGCGTTGCCTCGTAGTACTCACTGGCACCGACGACCTTCTCGCGGAAGTATGTGTCGTTCTTCGTCTTCGTTCGCACATCACATACACGCTCGAAGGTATACTTCACATCCGACGCCACAACACGGCGTCCCTTCCCATTCGGGAAGCACGGATCATTATGAAACTGGGCATTCGATCGAAGGTGATACGTATACGTCAGACCATCAACAGACACGTCGTAGCTCGTAGCAAGCTGTGGAACGATGTTGAGCTCGTGATCGAATCCAACAAGCTGATCGTAGATGTTGATGATGATGTGCGACGACGTCATATCGTTCACACGAACAGGGTCGAGTGAACTCAGCTCCCCTGTCTCATTCTGACGGTAGATTCCGCCGTACATCTTCCCACCGGCTGCAGGACGCAGCTCACCTTCGGGCTCACCCTGCGACGTACATGCAACCAGCAACGCAGCGCATAGTACTATACTCAGAGCAGCACGCATGGTCATCGTACTTCCTTAGCGAACAGGGGTTACAACTTCGATCTGCACGGTACGTGAGTACGACCGTCCCTCAGGTGTTTCGTTGTCGTAAAGAAGGCGATCAGAACCAACAGGCTCGATCACCACACGATCGTCACTGAGTCCGAGTGCACGCTGTGCTTCCACGCAACGCTTGCGCGCAAGTTCGCGGTTGTATTCGGCATTACCTTGACGGTCGGCAAAACCCATGATGCGGACCTTCGACGTAGACTGAATGCGATCCTTCACTCGTTGCATGATGCGTTGGTTTGATGGATTGAGGCGCGCACTGTTGAAGTCGAATACAATCAGCGAGTATCGCTCAACCATCTTCCCCTCTTCCTGACGTGCCTTCATGGTCTGAAGGGTTACGTAATCGACAGCAACAGTATCAGACGCTGTGACGCTTGAACCTGCTGCATCACGGACGCGGTAGGTTGCGATCACGGAGCCATCACGCTGAAGCTTCGAATCCGATTTGTCAACCGACCATGTTGTTTCGCGTGGTGTTCCACCACCATCATCTGCAGCGAGCTGACGTCCGTTCTGTGCAATGCGTAGTGACCATTCATCAATACCTTGCTCATCACGTACGGTTGGACGCACCACCACCGTCTTCGGGTTGATGATGAGGTCGCGATCACGAAACTCAACCGGCTCGAGGAACTGCGCATTACCTGCCTCGATCTCCACGCGCTGATTCTCTGCCCGTCCATCTACTGTTGCTGGGTTTGCTGGCTCGGCAGGTAACAGCCCAGCACGCGTCACGATACGATCAGGCGTAATCCCCCAGGTCTTGACGAGATACTCCTTGATCCCATCGGCGCGCTGACGTGACACCTCACGATTACCTTGCTCGACGCCTGCATTGCTGCAGTATCCGCTGACGGTGATCTTACCATCCGGGATCGTCGACATGCGGTGACCAATGATGTTGAGCACATTACGGTAGACATCGAGCTGATTGCGTTCAAGCTTTGTTGGTTGGAACGCCAATGCATCCGGAGCTGCAATGCGACGTTGTGTT
>JAURNF010000203.1 GCA_030830285.1 Candidatus Kapaibacterium sp. | reverse complement strand
TCACGATTCGATCATTTGTGCGTGATACAACGGCAGATTACCTCGATACGATGAATGTGATATCTGACGATGTGTGTCAGCGAACGCCGATTCGAATTGCGCTTCAGGGTAGATCGCAAGAAGTTATCTCGATTCGAACGCCGGATGGATCTCGTCGCGTTGATACACTTCGGTTTGAGAATACATGCCCAGGACTGTTGAGCGCACCTCGCGAATATGTGTGGCAGAACCTGACGCTCACGGCGATACAGATTGATACAGTGATCGTACCGAAGGACTTCACGCATTATCGACTGCGGTTCCCGCTGACATTGAATCCAAAGACAGGATACTCTGCAAATGCAGTTCGATTCCTACCGCGTCAGCCTGGCGTTGTGTTTGATTCGATCGTTATCCGCACGCGCATTGATGGCTGCGTGATTGAGCGCAAGATCTATGTGTCGGGACGCGGCCTTGACAACAAGGTTGAATGGTCGATCAATGGTCTGGTCGATTTCGGAACCGTCATTGTTGGACAGCAGAAGACGATCAATATTCGTGCGCGGAACAACAGTAAGTTCGACGTGCTGAACGTCGCGCTGTACGTCGAACGTGGTGAGTCGTTTGCATTGCTTTCGGGAACAGGTCGATCGATTCGGCCGGGCGACTCGGTAATCATCCCGGTTACGTTCCGTCCAACGGACTCACTTGAGTATCTCGATCGTCTGTGTCTGTTTGAGACGCGCTGTTACACCGTGGACTGTATCGATCTGCGTGGAAAGGGCATCCTGCAGACCTTCCGTGCATCGCCGCTGGTGATGGAAACACAGAACGTGGTTGCATGCTCTGAACGTCGCGACTCAGTCTATATCGTCAATATGCTCTCGACTGCAGCAACGATTGATTCGCTGACGTTCGTCGATCTGAGTGGTGGACGGTTGACGATTGTCGACCCACCGCTTCCGTGGGTGAACAAGGAGATTACCATCCCTGGCGGCGACTCCGCGTTGTTTGTCACTAACTACCGTCCGAACGACGTTACGGGCGACCGGGCCGACCGCGCATACATCCGGTATCGCTCTGTTGATCGCGCCGAGTGGCAGGTGCAGCTCATCGGGACTTCCGCAACACCAAAGATCTTCGTTACGCAACTAACGGCGTTCGGTACGGTTGAAGTAGGCGATACGCGCCGTGCCACACTTATTGCAGAAAACACGTCGTCGCTTCCGATTCGTCTTGATAGCATTGTCATAGGTGCTGGATATACCATCCTTGGTACGAGTCGACCACTGCCTGTTGTGTTAGCACCACGTGACTCGATCCGAATTGATGTTGAGTTCCGTCCAGATGGAGCTCGTACGTTTGATGCCAACATCACAGTGTACTCGAATGATCCGTGTAAGATCCAAGCATCAGGGAAGTTGAGTGGACGTGGTGTCATTCTCAAGCTCGAGAATGCCCTGAGTCTGGTCAACTTCGGCTATGCACGACCATGTGAATGTCTTGAACGCACGGTCGAACTCCTGAATGCATCGCAGCGGTTCGATATGACCGTCGACAGCATGTGGATCGATGGCGTCGGCGTGCCGGGCGCACGACCAGAGTTCTTTACATGGCGTTCGAAGTTCTCGCCGACAGGTGTCGTACCGTATACTATTCCACCCGGCGAGCGCGACACGGTTATCATTTCGTTCTGTCCACGAACGCCTGCCGAGACAAACCAGATGGACTGTAAAGCGATGTTGAACATCGCTGCGCGTGGCTCTCAATGGTCGGCAAGCCTCGAAACATTTCTCATTGGCAAGCGTGCACTCACGTTCCGTCCAACTCCGACATCCGTGCAATTCCCGTACGGCGTGGTTGACGTCATCAGTCCAACGAACCAGCGCGTCGAAGTTCGAATTCCTGACTTCACACTGAATCCAGGACAGGATCAAGTGGTGATCGACTCGGTGACGTTCGAACCGAACGAACGTGTGTTCCTTGTTGATGCACCTACGACATGGCCACAAGTCGTCAATCCAGGTGAAGTACTCACCCTCAATATTCGTCAACGTCCACGCGCGCCTCGCGATTATCGTGCACGGCTGAAGTTGTGGATGAGCAAGCCATGTGTTGGTTGGGATACCACGGTACTCGTGCGTGGTGGTGGATTTGCACAGACTCGCGGACTCCAGTTTACGTTCAGTCAGGCTCGCACATTGCCCGACACGTTCACGATGGTGTCGTGTGATACGCTCTATGTTCCAATCTACAGTTCCATCAAGATCGACGCGTCGGTGGTCGACATTAACATGCGCGTCGATTACGATTCGACACAGCTGCGACTGCTCGACGTAACATCGCCGTTGCTCGCAAATTCTTGTACATCAGCTACCGGCGGAGTGCGATTTACTCCGTCACGTACAATTACACCGTCGTTGTATGGCGGACAGAACCTGTTGCTGAAGAACTTCTGCGGTATCGACTCACTCTCGCCGTTTGCTGTGCTCAGCTTTGTGACGCTGACCAACAACCGTGTGAATAGCCGTCTGACGATCGATAGCATCAACTTCGACACGGAGGATGTGATCCTCTACAGACTTATCGCAACCGGCGATCGAGCAACAATCATCGCCCAGAAATCAGAGATCGCAATTCAAAACGAGCCACAGTTCGACTCTGTTCGAATTCTCGAGTGTGTCGACCGTACGTTGACTGTGCTCAACACAGGTGATGTGGCGAATTCGGTAGACATGCTGCTCGACCTGCCTGCAACGGTCTCTGTTGTTGGGTCGGTGCCGCCGATGGGCAATCTGATCCCGCCTGGTGACTCTGCAGTGATTACGCTTCGCTTCTGTCCGAGAGCCGAACTCGCCGTTGATTCCGCAATCACAGGCGTAAGCTCGAGTCCGTGCGAAGTGCGCGACACCTCCGTTGTGCGAGGCTTTGGCTATGCTCCTGAATTCGATGTTGCACTTGCTCCGACGCGGACCTTCTTCTTGCCGGATTCAATCGTAGCGACAATCGGCGACACGATTGAGATACCGATCATGATTGAGAAGGATATCTCTGCGACCTACGGAGGAGTGACGTACTTCCTGAACGGACTCAACTTCGATGTCAACCTAACATATGCTCCACGGTCGCTGAAGTTTGTCGATGTTTCCTTCCTGTCCGAGCCGACTACAACAACTGTGACTTCGACACTTGGCGATATCCAGTTTGCTGTGCGCGCTGCCGATACGATTCGCTCTGGTCCGTTCGCTCGCATACGCTATGTGATGATGGTGCCAGAGTTCGCTCAGACGGATGTGACGGTATCCTCGCAAGGGTTCACATCGGACTCGCTGCAGTTCCTCGATGTGATTCCAGCGGGTGGACGAGCCCCGGTTGTTACTGGGGAACGTTGCAACATCACCGTTGTGCGCTACGCCACCGTTGGACGTCCGATGATGAACGTCACGCCACAGCCAGTGCGTGACGAGGCACTCATTACGTTCCGCATGCAGGAGACCGTTCCCGTGGTTATTGACATTGTTGATGCCCGCGGCATCGTTGTCGCGCAGCTGCTCGATGGCACAACCACGCTTTCAGGCGGGGAGTATGCTGTTCGCACATCAACGGCTGGTCTTCCTTCGGGCATGTACGTTGTGCGCCTGCAAGCTGGCGTGTTTGCACAGAACATTCCTTTCGTCGTGGCGAAGTAGCATGACGACTGTAGATGTCTGTGTGATTGGTGCAGGTGCTGCCGGACTGCATTGTGCGGCACATGCAGGGACGCATGGTGCATCGGTAGTGGTGCTCGAACACAACGACCGACCAGGCAAGAAGATCCGGATCTCTGGCGGAGGGCGATGCAACTTCACGAACCGCGTCGTGACGCATCGCAACATGATCTCGCAGAACCCCGAATTCGCACGATCAGC
>JAURNF010000202.1 GCA_030830285.1 Candidatus Kapaibacterium sp. | reverse complement strand
TTCGTCGTTGCCACTGCAATGACGCTCTCGATGTACGGACAATCACGTCGTGCCGACTCGCTTGCTCTCGTTGACTTTTATGGGGCTACGAAGGGTACAGAGTGGGTTGAAGACTCAAACTGGGTCAGCGGAGCCCCATTGGAGCTCTGGCATGGTGTTACCACCTCGGAGGAAGGTCGAGTCATCGGGCTCCGACTTCCATCAAACAACCTCGTTGGGTTCTTGCCGTTTTCCATCGGACAGCTGAACTACCTCGAAGTACTCGACCTTGCAGAAAATCGTATTGGTGGTGAGTTTCCTGTGTCGCTCAATAAGCTTGTGAACCTTGTTGAGCTCAACATGAACGACAATCGCATGAAGTGCGATCTGCCGATCACCTTGGCATCGTGTTTCAGTTTGCGCATCCTCCGACTCGCTCGCAATCAATACTTGGGTGAGTTGCCATACAACTTTGCCGATCTCACGCGACTCGAAGTGATTGATCTCTCGGGTAACCAGATCGCAGGTGCGTTGCCATTCGACATCGGACGCATCACCAATCTTCGCATCCTTCGTGCACCGAACAATCTGCTCACTGGGGCACTGCCACTGAGCATCGGACAACTCTCGGCACTTGAACTCATCGATCTTGCATCGAATAAGATTACGGGCTCTATCCCTGGTACAATCGGTGGGTGCTTTGCGCTTGAGGAGCTCTATCTCCAGCGCAATGCGATGCGGGACACATTGACTGAGCGAATCGGGGTTCTGCGTAAGCTTCGCCGACTCAACCTCAGTTCAAATACATTCTCGGGTCCGATACCAGCGACGATTGGTGGCTGTCTCGCACTGGAGCAACTCAATTTGTCCGACAACGCATTTACAGATGCGGTGCCAGAGGCGATTGGGGAGTGCGACAGTTTGCGTGAGCTCTATCTTGAGAACAATAAGCTCACAGGACCTTTGCCTGATACACTTGCATCATGCACGAAGCTCCGGCATCTCTGGGTTGGTGGCAATCCAATCGGCGGTCAGCTTCCAACGTGGCTTGACTCGCTGCATTCATTGGTTACGCTGAGTATACGTGAAATACAAGCAGAGGGCGAGATTCCTGCATCAATGGGCTCGTTGGACTCACTCAAGCTGCTTGATCTCAGCGGGAATATGCTCACAGGTGGAGTGCCTGACTCATTCCTCGCAATGGATAGCCTCGTTACGGTAGCGATGCATGGAAACGACCTGACGAGCGGCCTTATCAATCTGCCGAAGCGCGAGTATCGTATTCTCACTGTGAATGACAATCGCTTTGACTTTGCCGACATTGTGCCTGCGAATCATGTAGCTGCGGTGTTGTATCGCTATGCTCCACAAGACTCAATTGGCGTTGCTATTGATACGCTTGTCGAAAAAGGCACGACATATGCGATCTCTGCTGAGACGGATGAAGCTGACAGTAACGTCTACACGTGGTTCAAGAATGGTCTAGTGTTTCCCGATATCAAGGGTCGTGACTTCGTGATCAATCCTGTGCGCCACAGCGACTCAGGCGTCTACACCTGTCACGTCACCAACCCGCAGGCCCCGGATCTCACGCTCTACCGACGTCCAGTCCTTGTGCGTGTTGAACCAGACGAGCCAGACGACACTACATCGGTATTCGACGACGAGCTGCGTCGATCCATCACTATGTGGCCTCAGCCTGCATCTACGCAGTTGTTTGTTCGCTGCACAACAAGCGAACCATTTGTAGTTGATGTGCTCGACATGCGTGGTGCAGTCGTAATGCCCGCGATCCGTGTTGAATCAGCATTGCATCGCTTCGACACAACGATCCTGCCGACAGGCATGTACGTTGTACGCGTCCTTACGATGCGAGCAACCACGTCGATGCCGCTCGTGATCGAAGACTAATCGACGTTTATTCGTCGACGCTTATGGCGTTACAGCCAGATCAGTTGTTGCGATTGCAACGATCGTGCCGTTGATGATGACAGGCACAGAATAGGTTCGCATCCAGATCTCGCCGCCGCCTGCGTCAAAGTATGGCTCGGTCCATACGGCCGCACGCTTTGTGATTGGCTCGGTGAACCATCCCTTTGTGCGGATCTCATACGATGGTACTGCGAGGTCGGCGTAGGCCAATGACGTGCCTGACCGATACCAGTACGGACTCAGGCGCACCGACGAGTCGGCATTGATCACGGCAATCGTGGAGCCATAGAAATACGATGGATGGCGTTCCAGGTAGGCTGCGATGCGACTGCTTACCAGCGTATCATCAGGAAAGGCACGCTGCAGCGAGTCGACCCATATCGTTACAGCATCTTCGACCTCACGCATACGGATCGTGTCTGGCGTGATCGGATTATCTGATGAGCATGCGGTGAACATCATCACCGTGCATAGAATGAGTAGTGTTGCGGAGATGCGCATAATGGAATTGACTCCTGTACTCGAATCTTCGAGTTACATGATGAAAATGGTCGACTGAGCAGTAGTCCCGTCGGTTAGCTCGACGGTTATGATGTAGACACCACGTGAACAGCTTGAAAGTTGTGTAGTTGTTGCATCGCTCGTGATGGGCAATGCTGTCTGTTCAACAACACCACCTCGTACGTCGCGCATCGTAAAAATGGCTTGTTTCCCGGGCGTTGCACCCTTGATCGTAAGAATGCCATTCGAATGCTCAAGTCGAATCAACTGCGAGTGCTCCTCAGAGACGGACGTTGCAGGAGACGAAATGAACTCGACCAAGGCTTGCGAATACCACCTTGCGAAGTAGTCGTTTGGATGGAGCGAGTTGGCCATGCATGATGCCGGCCCCTTGCGTGCAAACACGGCCTCGCTTACCGACGTCATGTCGAGCACGGCGATACCAGGTGATTGCATTGATTGGAGTTCGCGCGCGAGTGAGCGCATGATCGCTGCACCATTAATCGGCGCACCAGCACCAGCTGTGTCTGGGATCATATTGGCGATCAGGAGAAACTCAGCATTCGGAAGATACTTGCGCACGCTGTCGATACAGCGTTGTGCATCACGACGGAACTGCTGTGGTGTAGTCTGACCCCAGATATCGTTCATGCCCATATCGAGGATGACAAGGTCTGGTGCGTTCGGAACGGCAAGTGGTGCGATGTACTGTGCTGCCCAGCTAATCGTCTTGCCGCTACATGAGCTGTTGTGGAGCGTGACGCTAGCACGCCATTGTGATGCCAATTCATCGGCGAACAGTTCGCAGTAGCCGCGCATGTAAGGTGCGGTAGGAGGGAAGTTTCTCCCATCCACTGCTCCACCACTTACGTTGTGTCCACCCGTCAGACTCATCCCCACAGCCTGCACCACGAGCGGACGTCGATTTGCGAGAATGCGTTCGACTCCAGGCAGCGGATGTCCAGTTCGTGGAAACGCAAGCGACTCAGGTGCTTTCCATGTTGAACGATCAGCGAGATACGTGACGCGTGTCCATGATGTGTGGGCCGTGTTCATCAAACCATTCGGTGTTCCATTGCCGCGTTTGCCAGGAGTGATGCTCACTGTGCTCGAAACGCGCTGCGTTCGTTGCGTCAATGTTCGGCCGTCAACCGTTACGTCTTCACCCACAGTATAGTTGACGCTACCATCGTAGTTCTCAATAGCTACAATCTGTTTTGGCGTGTAGAGCAATGATGCGGTTGTCCCAATACCATTGAGCAGAACGTACTCATAGTACAAGGTATCCGTCACTGGTCTCCAGAATGGTCGAAGTAGTTTGGATCGATCTTCTGTCATCGGGATCGTCGTGAATGATGGGAACTCATAGTACCCGCCCGAGGCAGGAGTCACAGATGCCCAGGCTGCTCGAGCAGGACTACACGACCATTGCGCCTCTGCTGCGTTGACTGACATCAACACTGTTCCCGTAGCGGAGTAAAACGTGCATGCGCCGCCAGCGTAGAACATCGTGTTTGGCTTAGCGGGCACAGAATTCGGGGGCACTTGCGCATAGGCGCAGGCTGCTGTGATGCACAACACGACAGTGCACCGGAGGCATGCAAACAGATGGTTCCATCTCATTTCGCAATGTATGTGATTTCGTACATTGTGCGTATACATGTGTTGCGCGTCGCATCAGTCTATGCAGCGTGCATTCTGGCAGGGGGCAATCATGAACTGGCATCGCCAACCAATGCTGCTATTGGTAGG
>JAURNF010000201.1 GCA_030830285.1 Candidatus Kapaibacterium sp. | reverse complement strand
TTGGCAGCGGTGCTGCCGAACCCTCGCAAATTCAATGCAGGCAAGCCGAGTCCGTACATCAAACGTAAGGCGTCAGGCTTCCGCGGACGTGTCGGTGGCGGAGCTAGCTCGAAGTAGATCGAGGCACTGCTGCATATCATCGGGCATCGGACTCGAGAACTGCATACGTTCGCCGGTGACTGGATGCGTAAATGCGAGTGAGCGGGCGTGGAGGGCTTGACGGTGAATGCTCTTGAGCATCTGCTGACCAAGGCGCTTGAATGAGTGGTGAATCGCCTGCAGTGCAGCATCCCGTCCACCATAATCAGGATCACCTACTAACGAATGGCGTTGCGCGGCTAAGTGCACGCGGATCTGATGTGTTCTGCCGGTACGCAGCTTGCACGTGATCAACGTAGCGCAGGAGTGGCGTTCCAAAACGGTCACCTCGGTTGCAGCATACTTACCACCACGTTCAACAATTGCACGTAGCTTTCGATCACGTGGTGAGCGTCCAATGTCGCCTTCGATCAAGCGCCAATCATCCTTGACTACACCCCAGGCCAGCGCGATGTATTCGCGTGAGACAGTTCGCTCTGCGAACTGCGTTGCGAGCTCCATTGTCACGTCATACGTCTTGCCAATCACCATCACACCAGACGTGTCGCGATCGAGGCGATGTACAATACCGGGACGCAAGCCATTAGTGTCGACATCGGCTTCACCACCGATCGTAAACTGCACAGCCTCATCCTCATCGCTCGACTGATCTTCGTCACGCTCTGTGCGATCTGCATCCGCTTCATCGTCACCCCACGACTCACGACGCTTGAGCACTGCAAGTGCTTCGCGGTAACCGAGGTGCCACAGCACGGCATTGACAAGTGTTCCAGAGCGATTGCCAAGTCCAGGATGCACAAGGATGCCAGGTGCCTTGTTGATCACCATCAGCACATCATCCTCGTACAAGATTTCCAATGGAATATCTTGTGGTATCAACTCGAGAGGCGGCGGCTTCATCACTGTAACGCGGATCACGTCGCCTGGACGGATCTTGTAATTCGCCTTTGTGGGGAGGTCATTAACCGTGACGATGCCAGCATCAATCCCCTTTTGCACGCGCGTGCGCGTTGCATGCAGAATGCTCTTCGTGATGAACGCGTCCAAACGCTCTGGTTTCTGACGCGAAGGAATCACAAACTCATACGTGTGCTCGATGCGCTCAGGATAATTCGGATCCGCAGTGTTAGGCGTCTGCTCGTTCATGAGGTGTAGCAGGCAGTTTATTGCCGGTAAGGAGGAGCAGAAGTACACCAACCGTTACACACGAGTCGGCAATATTAAACACTGGGAAATGCGTATGGACATCACCTAGCCACGTGATGTCTGGGATATCCACTTGGATAAAGTCAACGACCCTACCGTAGAACAACGGTGCCTCACCAAAGATGAAGCCGTAGAGTGCTCTATCGATCAGATTACCAACAGCACCAGCAAGGATGAGCGTTACAGCAAGGCGTGGAGCCCAATGTCCGTTAGCTATCTGGCGTAGATACCACACAAGCACGCCGGCGATAACGATGGTGAGCAGTGTAAGTATGAGCTTCCCATCACCCCAGCTAATACCAAAGGCCATGCCCGGGTTTTCGACGAAGGTGAGGTTAACAATGTTGCCGATCATCGGGTGGGACTCGCCAAGCATCATCGATGTCTTGACAAGGACCTTTGTAACCTGATCAAGGACAACGAGAACGGCCGCGATGAGCACGGATTGGCGCATAGCGCTCATAGCTTACGCTTTATTACCAGACGTCTTCTTCGCGACGATACGATCGACGCCATCTTCTGGACAACGCTGTTGGATCTTGTACGATGCCGACAGTGTCGTGATCGGTACCGCAAGGAGTCGCTCCTTCGAGATGAGGATGCCACACATACGGCAGATACCATACGACTTGTCATCGATACGGGTGACTGCTTCTTCAAGCTTGCGGAGGTAGTCCTGAGCGCGCTGAATCTGTGCGTACGTCTTTTCCTTCTCGACTGCTTCAGAGCCTTGCTCGGCCATGTGCATCGAATAGATCGCACTCTCTTCGTTGTTTTCGCTATTGGTGAGGTCCTCAAGACGCTCACGGAGCATGCGCAATTCGTCAATGGTCTCTACCTTGGCACGCTCAATATTGGCGCGGAAGAACGCGAGATCCTTCTCAGCGTACTTCAGACCCTTCTTCGGAGGGATTGGCTGCTGTGGCTTTGCAATGCGCGGCGGTGGCGGCGGGATAAAAGCCACACCGGCGGTCTTGGAGACCGCCGGTGTAGTTGCGACTGTCCCAGGATACTGCTTCAACTTCGATTGCGTCACGTTCCTACTTGCTGCTGACTTTGACTTGGCGTTCTTGGCTTTTGCCGGACTATTTTTCGACGTTGATGCCGAAGCTGTTTTTGCAGTGTTTCCTGAGCTCTTTGCTTTACGCGGGAGTTCCCGTGTTAAGCTTTTTTTTTTGCCACAGCCTTCTTAGCAACCTTCTTGGCTGCCTTCTTAGCTGGCTTAGCTGCCTTCTTGGCTGGCTTAGCTGCCTTCTTAGCAACCTTCTTGGCTGCCTTCTTGGCTGGCTTAGCTGCCTTCTTGGCAACCTTCTTTACAGCCTTCTTGGCTGGCTTTGCTGCCTTCTTGACAGCCTTCTTGGCTGCCTTCTTGGCTGCTGGCTTCTTGGCTGCTTTCTTTGCTGCTGCCATAGAGTACCTCAAAAAAAAGTGAAACATGAAAACGCGTGCGCCACCTTGACGCACCATCATCAAACGCGCTTTACGCGCACGTTGACGTGACGCCCGTTTATCTCGAGATCAACCCCTTCGGATTGTTCCCCCCGCTCGAGCGTTTCCGTCAGCGTTTCCATTCCAATGTACGTTCGAAGTGATTCGAGTGCTGCTGCCGTTTCGTCATCCGTTACATAGGTAATCGAAATCCGATCGGTAACCTCAAACCCAGAATCCTTTCGAATCTTCTGAATTCGACTCACGAACTCGCGAGCAAGTCCCTCGCGGAGGAGTGCATCGTCGAGCTCCGTATCGAGTGCTACTGTCAGCCCGCTATCCGACGCGACCAACCAGCCTTCGATGTCTTCACTCACGATCTCGACATCTTCAAAATCGATCTGGATTGTTTGCTCACCGATAGTAAGCGCCAGAACGGAAGACTGTTCGAGCTTGCGAACGTGTTCGTGTGTAAGCGACTTAATCGCCTGCGCTACTGCTTGCGTTGCATCGCCGTACTTCTTTCCAATGATCTTGAAGTTTGGCTTTGCACTCCGACGAACGATGTTCGTGTCGTCAGAGACGTATTCTATTTCCTTGACGTTGATCTCTTCCTTAATGATGTCTTCAACTGATTGCAGTTGACGACGCATTGCGGGACTATCAACAGGGAGAAGAATTCGACGCAATGGTTGGCGCGTTTTGATCTTCGCTTTTTCTCTCAAAGAACGGGCAAGTGAAACGATGTGTTGCGCTTGCCACATGCGACGTTCAAGATCTTCACTGATCAATGATATATCGCTCTGTTGCAATATAATACAATGAACAGTGAAAAGTTCCGCATCGGAACGTAGTCGCTGAAAAATTGATTCGGCCAAAAATGGGGCTACGGGAGCGAGCATCTCTGACACTCGACGAAGGACGAGGTGCAAGGTTTGATACGCTGCACGTTTGTCGACATCGTATTCACCTTTCCAGAAGCGACGACGATTGCGACGTACATACCAGTTGGACACGTCCTCGATCACAAACTCTTGCAGTACTCGACAGGCCTTTGTGAGATCGTACTCATCCATCGATGCGATGTACTCACCAATAACGGTGTTGAGTCGCGAGATAATCCACTGATCAATTTCCGCACGCTCGGCAATCGGAACGATGTCGTCCGACGCGGTGTAGCCATCGAGGTTGGCATACATCGCAAAGAACTCATACGTGTTTGTAAACGAGCGGAATAGGTCAGCAATAACGGTCTTCGCGATGTCTTCCTCATTCCACAGCTTTGGCTTGTACACAGGCGACGACGCCATGAGGAACCAGCGGATTGCATCGCTTCCGAAACGATCCATGACATCAAAGGGATCTACAGTATTCCCCTTGGACTTCGACATTTTCTGCCCGCGCTTATCAAGGACGAGATCATTGACAACAACGTTGCGATATGCCGGTGTACCAAAGAGCGCGGTACTGATGTTGTGCATCGTATAGAACCAACCGCGTGTTTGGTCGATACCCTCAGCAATGAAGTCTGCTGGGAATGCCTTCTCGAAGAGTTCCTTGTTTTCGAATGGGTAATGGAACTGCGCGAACGGAACACTGCCGGAATCAAACCATACGTCAACGACTTCGCGTGTGCGACGATAAATCTTGCCGTTACGCTCGAACACAACTCGGTCGACGAACGGACGGTGGAGATCTACGGGAACGTTTGCTTGGTCGACTGGCACACGTGTTCCATCTTCGAGCTCGTACAGTCCTGTTCGAAGCTCCTCGATTGAACCGACGGCGAACATGTCCTTTCCATCTTCATCTACCCAGATCGGAAGCGGCGATCCCCAGTACCGGTCGCGACTGATCGACCATTCCTTGA